>PLMS01000069.1 GCA_003142575.1 Ignavibacteriota bacterium | reverse complement strand
ATTGTTTTCTCTATAACTCTGCCGCGCCCCGTAGGTATCATTTGGCGTCGAAACGGCAATAGGAAATACTGTAGTATGGTACTACTGGATTAGACTATTGTCAAGCATTTTTTACGGAAAACTTGATAGTGTCTCAACTTAACATAGGCAGTTAGTGATATATCGGGAATGGTTTATCCGCCATGCCTTTTCTTTTGGCGGACTTCCTGATCGCACTAAACCGAAACACTAGCGAAAACCCTTATCTCCACACTTTTTGTACCCATTGTTTGCCATCGCTTTCAATAATGATCGCGCCAGATTTGTCCGTTCTCTCAATTTTAACTGCATGAACCATCAGCCGTTTTATCGTAAAAGATGAGGGATTGCGAAATTTATTGTGATTACCAACGGAGATAAGTGCTTTCTGAGGATGGACGATGTTCAGAAACTCTTCACCGGAACTGGTTATGCTGCCGTGATGTCCTGCTTTCAATACTGTGCTGGAAAGAAATTCACCATATCGTTTGATCATGCTTTGCTCTGCCGGAATTTCAGCATCGCCCACTGTGAGAATGGATGCATTCCCGTACATTATTTTGAACACAACGGAAGAATTATTTAAATTTTTCTCGCCAGACATACTTTGAGTGGGATGAAGTGCATAGATTCTCACATTCGGATCGATGAAAATCTGGCTGCCGGCATGTATTTCTTTCAATCCCACATTTCTTGTTTCTGCGCATTCGAGTAGATTTCGTACTTCCCGATTGGTGGAATCAAGTGATCCCATGAACAGTGAATCAACTCGTAAAGATTTTATTACTGATTCAGCGCCGCCGATATGATCGCTATGTGGATGTGTGATCACAAAATAATCGATTTTTGAAATTCCCATTCGTTTGAGTAATGGTACGACAATTTTCTCACCAGAATTAAAGCGCTGCGATATTGGACCAGAATCTACTAGTAAATGTTTTCCACTGGGAAATTCCATCAAGATGGCATCTCCTTGTCCAACATCAATGACTGTTACCGTCAATTTTGCATGCATTCGGGACCACAGATTCCCAAAAAGTGTATAGTTGCCAAGAGCCAAAAAAAGAATAATTGTCCACACACGAATACGCGGGAGAGTCATATTGAAGAGAGCGAACACCACTGCATAATAGCAGGCTACAACAATCACATTGAAATGAAAGGCTTCCAGATACGCAAAAGGAACACTCGCGGCTTGTTTCACAAAGCCCAGTAAGAACCAAACTAATAAATCATTTGTGGCTGCGTACAATTTCGCAATCCACGGACTGATGAACGAAAAGAGGATCTCGGCAGCTCCGAGGAATGTATTGAGTCCACTGATTGGCACAACGGGAATATTTGCGAGCAAAGAAACAATGGACACACGGCCAAAGTAATAAGCAGTAAATGGAACCGTCCCCAATTGCGCCGCAAGAGAAACAGCAAACAGTTTCAGGACGCCATCGACAAATTTCATTTCTTCAAATCGCTCCGGAATTTTCTTAATAAGCAATTCAAGTCGAGGATAAAAATAGACTATAGAGATCACCGCTGAAAATGAAAGTTGAAAACTGACATCGAAGAGCGTGTTGGTATTCCACAGCAGGAGAATCATTGCGGCAACACTGATGGAATTGTAAATATCCGCTTTGCGTTCAAACAAGGTTCCGCAAAGAATAACGATTGCCATGATCGTTGCCCGAACCACCGATGGACTTGATCCTGTCACGAGCATATAGATCATGAGCCCTACGATTGCTGCACCGCCAACCGCTCTGCGCGGCAGACGAAAGAAACCGAACAACGAAAAGAATATAAATGCCACGAAAGCAACGTTTGAACCGGAGACAGCCAAAATGTGGATCGTGCCGGTATCTAAAAATGATTGTTTTACATCAGGCGGAATATCGGCGCAGTATCCAAAAATGATTCCCTTGAGAAATCCTGCATGTTGTGGAGAATGAAGATTATCGATGATGTGATACAATGAGCGCTGAACCGAATACGTCCATGCGTCGAGAGAATTGTCATCTTGAAGATCATTCACCCATACTTCTCGCAATCCCTTGACCGAAACAACTCCTTGAATATTATTCAGTGTAAGATATTTTCCATAGTCAAACTCTCCCGGATTTCGTTGAAACGGGAACGGCTCGAGCGATCCCCGTAATTGAATTTTCTTTCCATATTCCATTTCTTCTGGAAAGGTTTCTCCTTTGTCTAAACGAAACATAACCAGAACACGCCGTGAATCTTGTTCGATGCTGCGAACGCGAAAGATACTATCCGTTTGAACAACACAACTGATCCTTCTCTCTCGCCGGATTGGTTCAGAATCAATTGTGCCAAAGAGTGTTACAGATTCATCTGTGAACCTTGGCTCAAGTTCGCGAGATTTGAAATCCAAGTGCTGAAGTGTCTGGAGAAGAAGACCGAGCAAAACGACTGAACAGTGAAGCGAGATGACAGCAACGAATTGCTGTTTCTTCAACCAGAAAAGAATTGCTGCTAGAAGAACAAAAACGATAGAAAGCGAGAGTAACCAAATTGAAGGAAGTGACACCCATTCCGATAGAAGAATTCCAGCGGCAAAGAAAAGAACAAACCGAAGTGCCGGACGACTCTTCAACATGATTCACTCACGAATCTGAAAACAGTCTCATGATTGCAGGTGTAATGTGCGTCAGATTTTTTATTCGATTCACGAGTTTATGACGGTGCTTGCCGGCAAGAATGCATGGCACACGATTACGTGTATGCGATTTCGTTGAAAGATCTTCTATATTTCCGTGGTCACTGACAATCACCAGCAATGTAGTGACGGGATCAAACAATTCTAAAAAACCGGACAAGAATTCATCAAACCGTTCCAGCACTTCTACTGCAGTTGCCATGTTCCGGGAATGACCGGCATGATCTGTCAGCCAATATTCAAAAAGCGTAAAATGATGCTTTGCCGCGATGTGCGCAAGATGTCTTCCCGCTTCCGCTGATGTAATAGGAGTGATCTCCGGATGACCGAGTTTTTTCCATTGAGCGCAAATAAAATCCGCCGAAATAGCATTTCCAAACAAAAGTTCGTTCGCTGTAAGCAAAGGAACATCAGCGAAACGACATGAGAGTGTTGTCACTGTCAATCGCCGAGGACATAATTCGATATAGTCGAAAAAGCGTTTTGGGAAAGCATTTGCGAACACGACCGACTTACCGATCATCTTCAACTGCCAAAAAATATTTTTCTTTTCAATCACTGACCGAAGAACCGAAGGCGGATGCGGACCAAAATGCCTGCCAAATTTTTTAGCTCCATTGACGCCGGTGAAAATCGCTGTTTGTCCTGTTCCACTTTGCGGCAACCCGGCTACACCCAGCGTTGCATTCACTGCGATCACATCAGCCTGTTCTGATGAAATTCGTTTGAACGGAATAAACGGCAATTTTCCTCCGCACAATGAAGTCAGCGCAGGCATGTGTGCTCGGACAAATGGATTAGTATTCGCATCATTCTCCCCGATACCAACGCCATCCAGGAAGAGAAGAACTACATGCAGCGCTGTATGAGCATCTTCAGCATTCATGTTCGAGTGTTCTGAGTAAGAATGAAACCGGATGATTGTCGATGGTCATCCGTTGGCGACTTGACTCTTGCTTTCCAGTATCAATGTTACAGGTCCATCGTTTACCAATTCGACATCCATCATCGCGCGGAAGATGCCAGTTGCAACTCGTTTCTCTCCGAGCAACTTCCGTAAGTGTTTGGTGAAATGATCATACAACACTTGAGCGATCTGCTGAGACGCGGCATCAGTATAACTTGGCCGGTTTCCTTTGCGGGTATCACCATATAATGTGAACTGAGAAACCACCATCGCTTCGCCGATGACATCTTTGACGGAGAGATTCATTTTTCCGGCTTCATCATCAAAGATACGGAGTGACGCACAGCGTTCGGCAAGATATTCTGCATCAACTTCTGCATCGCTGTTTTTCACGCCAAGGAAAACAAGCACACCCATTCCAATGAAACTGGTCAATTTTCCATCAATGGACACGGAACATCGCTTTACCCGCTGTACCAATGCGCGCATCGTCTTCAGTACACCTAATTGAGGCCAATAAAAGTATTCTGAGAACTCATCCACATACCTGAAACAACACGAGGAACACCTTGCAAATCATTAGTAATTTGTAATTCCATCAATCCTGCATCCTTCAATTCACGGGCAACAGTCTCTGCTTGGCCAAATCCCACTTCGAACACGATGCCGCCGCCCGGTTTTAGAATGGTCGGAATAATTCTTGCCATGTGATGGTAGAATTTAAATCCATCATTGCCATCGGTCAGGGCTGATGAAGGTTCGAAGTCCCGCACTTCCTTCTGAAGCTGTTCCCATTCATCTTTCGGCACGTACGGCGGATTGCTGACGAGCAAATCGTACTGAGATTGAAATAATTCATCCGATTGATCAAATATATCCGAACATGAAAATTTTATTTGCGATTCTACGGAGTGCAATCGAGCATTTTGCTTCGCCACAGCAAGCGCTTCGAGGCTAATGTCGATCGCCGTAATTTGTGCATGTTTAACATACTTAGCAATGGAGACAGCGATATTCCCGCTGCCCGTTCCTACTTCGAGAATGTGAATTGGTTCGTCGGTGGGATACCGTTGACATGCAAGCATCACCTGTTCTATGAGTGTTTCTGTTTCCGGACGTGGAATGAGCACGCGCGGATCGACGGTGAAGTGCAATCCCATAAAATTTGCAGAACCAATAATGTACTGCACCGGCTCACGCGTCAGCCGACGTTCGTAGAGTGTACGGAATTGTTTGAGTTCTTCCGGAGTGAGGGGTTTATCGAAGTTGACATATAGTTGAATGCGCTGAAGGTCTAATGCATGGGCAAGGAGAAGTTCGACATTGAGACGGGCTTCCTCGAATCCTCTCCCTTGAAGGTGCTCAATCGCAGACTTCATCAATTCGCGGATAGTCCAAACTCTTGTCTGATCGTCTGGCATGCAGGTTATTTCTTACTTCGTGTATGCGGTTTCGATTTCCGACTCTTCGCTGGCTTCGTCTTTTTGACGACTTTCGATTTCTGAGGAGAAGTTTTTTTCTTCGCTAACGATTTTGGAGATTTATGAGATGTGGAAGATCCGTTCTCTTTTTCAGCTGTCGTATTTTTTTTTGCCGTATGACTGACAAACGCTCGGCGGCGTATGCTTCCGATTTCTTCATCGTCTTCACTGATCGGACGCTCCATGATGCGCGCAGTGCGCAGCTTCACCTGGTCTTCAGAGAAGAAACCAAGATGTTCCATTTCCGAATCTTCAAGCTCAGCATCTGCCGGTACTTCTTGGTTTTCCTGATTTTTAATTTTTGCCGGAATAATGAGAAAGCGGCGATCACCTTCGAGCATTGCACTAAAATCCGAAAGCGATGTAACTNNAACCCCTCTCCTTTTGCTCGTCGAACAACCTCTTCCCAGATTTTGTGAACCGGTGCCAGCGCATCTTTCTGAGTGGTCAGAATCAACTCAGCTTCATTGATACATCTCTCGTACACAGGAGACTCCTTTACTGTGTAAAAAATTTTACTATAGAAAATGTAAAGTTATTTCGAGGAAAGCGCAAGTTTCTCCGCACGCAGATCCGGTATCTTCGCCAAAAGAATAATTCCGGCACTGCCAATGGCGAGCGACAGCCAAAAGACGAGATTGTACCCATAGACCGCGCTCAACCATCCGGCAAATGGTGAAATCAGATAGACAGGCGCAAACCAAGCATTCATAATACCGACATACATTGGACGATCTCCCTCCGGCGCGCATTCCACTGCAAAATTGTATCGCATATACATTTCAGCGCCAACATTGATGCCCATGAATATAAATACAAAATAGAACCAGATGACCGACTGCGCAAATATTGCAGCAACAATCGAGAGCAATAAACTTATTCCACAAATAAGCAATGCTCTCTTCGTCCCTTTCGTATCCGCTACCCATCCCAATACTACACCACTGAGAATTTGTCCGATAATCATCACGACCGTAAAAATCCCCACCGCCGGTTCTGAAAGATCAAATCGCTTCATCGCGGCAACGGTAAAAAAGGCAACGGAAGTGAAACTCCCTGTGAGCAACACAGATGCAACAAGAAACATTCTAAAGGGACGATTGCCCGCAACAATGAACCGCATGCGTGCAAATAATTCAGAAAGACGCACCGGAACAGTAACTGCTGAAGGCTGTTCTTCCACAATCTTTTGCTGTGCCACCAAAGAACTTATTTGACAGAGAAACGCCAGCCCAATTATTGCTGCATAATTATATGGAAAAGATATCATTGTCAGAAGTACTGTTAAAATAAATCCATCCACTAAACCGAGCGCTGCTCCGAGAGAAGACCTCCATCCTACAAGTTTCCCTCTGCTTTCAGGCGAAGTTGTCTTTGCAAGGAAGTCCATCCAAACCGGGGATACGGAACCTGATGTCATCTGATTAGAGATAAATAAAAGAAACAAGAAAATGAGCGCAAGCGTCGGTGCAGATTCTCCCCATAGTGCAATGACACATGCCAGTAAAAGAATATGCAGACGCTGAATAAATCCAAGTTTTATAACAAACGGTTTACGGTATTGAGTTGCGCCGGAGTTATTTGCGGAGATCACCTGGGGTAGAAAGTATGCCAGATACATGACAACGGGCCAGGTGCCGATGAGCACATCACCTCCACCCAAGCGCTTGATCAGTGCCGGCATGATCGTCTGTGTGGATATTAATGCACCAGTGCTGATATAGAGCGCACCTTCGATGGTGTGGTAGCGGAAATTTTGGGATTGTATTTCGTTCGAACTCATCGTACTCTCGAAAACAAGAAAAGGTCACGTTCGGTGACCTTTCCATTCGACATTGTGCCGTGTATGCTTACTTCTTCTTCATCTGATCAGCGAAGAGCTGGGCAACCTTTTCAATATCGTACCCAACCTTGGGGAGATAAATTCCGCCATGTTTCTCTACCATCGCTTTGAGAGTGTCATAGGCATCCGCGCTGCAAAAGAAAGTCGGAGTACTGCGATTCGGGCTTTCTTTCTTTGCCAACTGTAAAAGGGCAATGCCGGGAAGATGTCCTTTCAGATTGTTATCTTTAAAATCATTATCGAGAATGATTAGGTTGAACACCTCGGATTTGATCTTCGCCCACGTATCGACGCTCGTTGCTGTCTCCGTAATTGCAATTTCATCTTCGATAATAGCCGTGGCGACTTCGAGGGCAAAGCCATGAGACTTACGCTGGCCTTCATCGTCATCGGCTACGAGAACTTTATACGGCATTGTACCATTATCTCGATTATGGAAAGATTGTTGTAATGTCTCCATTCTACAAACTTTTCACAGGAAAAACAATAACCTCCTAATAGAAAGCGAATAGCCGCATTCTCTATCGTACCATGAAGCCCGATCTCATCCCGGTTTTCGCAAAACGATAGTCGACAAGTATCGGGACGAAACAGGGCTTATTTATTACATCAAACCATAGGGCAGAATGTCATCCTCTCCTCCATCGCTGGAATTACTTTATCAGCAACATCTTCTCCGCTTGCACGATTGGTCTGCCTTCCTGTGGATGCACGATAAATCGTGTAATGTCAGTACCGCTGGAAAGCTTAGAGCCCTCGAATTTCATGCAATTCATAAATGTATTCTTGATTTCACTCCAATAATCTGCTAAATTATTCTTGAAAGAATGAATTCCAAATTAGCCCGCAATGGTTCGAAACACTTCCATCCTTTACGGGCTTTTTTTCTAAGCAGCATTAATGATTTTGAGCAAAGATTTCATGAAACAAACTATCCGGGTTCTTTTTATCACCTTCACCTGTTGTATATTTCAAAGTGCTCTTTCTCTTTCCAGCGATTCTTACCCTCTCAAGAAAGTTCTTATCGTTGTTGAAGGATCATCAAGCTTGAAAAATTATGCCGTTGGAGACGGGCGGCAGCTCGCGGCACTTCTTGGGCATTTCAATACTTCAACAACCCTCATAGGTGTACAGGACTACAAGTTCGGTGAACTCCAGAATTATGATTACACATTTTACGTTGGCTACGAAGCCCGCAATAATGTCCCCACCAAATTTCTTTTAGATGTATATAATACTGACAAGCCTATTATTTGGCTCAACACGGGAATGGTGGAATTTTGTCAACGGTATGATATGCAGAAGAAGTTCGGTTTCACCGTTTCCCACATCGATTCTGTCACAAAGTTCGATCAGGTTTTTGCAAACGGCGCTACATTTACCAAAACCGAATCCCATCTCGATATCATTCGTATCACAAATGCCGGCAAAGTAAAAGTCCTCGGAAAGGCATATTCTACAACCAAACAAAGAGAATCGCCGTATGCCATTGCAACAAAAAATCTCATCTATTTTGCGGCTTCTCCATTTGCATATGCAGTCCCCGGTGATCATTACAATTACTTTGCGGATTTTCTGCATGACATTCTTCATGAAGAACACGAGACATCCCACCAAGCAATGATTCGTATTGAAGACGTAACACTCTTCGAAAATCCGGATAACCTCCGCGAAATAGCAGACATCCTTTCCAGCCGCGGCATTCCATTTATGGTTGGAGTGATTCCCTTCTTCGTCGATCCCGGTGAAGGAACTCGTTTGAGCCTCTCGGACAAACCTGATATTGTGGATGCATTACAATATATGGTGCGCAATGGCGGCACCATCGTGATGCACGGGATAACACATCAGTACAAAGGTGTGACAGCATCCGATTATGAATTCTGGGATGATAACACAGGCGGGACTATCAAAGGTGAAACGGAAGAAGCCGATGCCCGTAAAATTGAAATGGGTATTCAGGAATTTATGAAGAATGACCTCTACCCGCTCGTCTGGGAAACACCGCACTACACAGCTTCGTTCACTTTGTATAAAACAATTGCAAAGTATTTTAGCACAGCATGCGAACAGCGGCTTTCTATTGAAGATGCCGACTTCAGCCAGTTCTTTCCTTACATTATCAAAAAAGACCTTTTTGGACAAACCATCTATCCGGAAAATCTTGGCTACGTCCCGTTGAATCCGGACAAAGCTGCAAGCCGCGCGTCCGTCGACGAACTTCTGAAGAATGCGAAATCTCAATTGTATATTCGGGACGGAATTGCGACCGCATTCTTCCATGCTTTTCTCGATCTTGATTTACTGAAACAGCTTGCCGATGGGCTGGAAAAACTTGGTTACACGTTTCTCGATATGCGGGAACAGACAAACTGGGTCAAGACAAAAGACCGCATTATCCTTTCCGGCACACAGGACTATTCTATTACACTCAAAGATCAATATTTATCTGAAGCATATTTCGACAAATCCGGAGAAGTGAGGGACCGATCGATTTCCGAAAAGCGGCTCCTTGGCACCGTTACAAAACACATAACACTGGAACCGGATGAATTCTACAAAGCTGAACCGGCGGAATTCCGAGAACGCGAACAGACATTCGTCGAAAAAACCGTTTCTCAAGTAGAACGATTGTATGACAACATTTTTGCAAAGGAAGACGACTGGAATGCGGCGCACGTTATGCTTTTGTGGAATCATTTTGCACGCGGTGCATTTTTCAATGATCAGGCGTCATTTGCATCTGCATTGCGAAGTGTTAGTATCGCAGTGGACACGGTATTTCTCGGACAACCGATTGTTCCATCGAAATACAACCTTCTCATTGTTCCTGCGGCAATTGCCGATTCACTCACGGACCAAGACATTGCCACTATCACACAATACGTCGCTTCCGGCGGTAATATCATTCTTGATTCCAAAACCGACCTTGCTGAAGAATTTGGAATTCAATACGCGAGCACGCGTATCAGAGTCCGTCATGTCCGCGACAAAATGTTTCCTGAAGAAGAAATAGTTTGGCGCTATCCCGAACTCGTGAACAAATTCGATACCGACAATCTCGACAAAATTTTCTGCGCCGATGAAGCGACCGAATCTCCTATGGTTATTGGCAAACGCTATGGCAAGGGAAAAATTCTCTATATCAACTCGCGATTCGACTCGCATTCCCAGCAAGGATATTCAAATTATCCATACTTTGTCGAGTATATTCGCCGATATTTTCAATTGCGTCCTGTTGTACGGCGCGAACAACTTGAAGTATTCTTCGATCCTGGATTTCGGCATTTGTACAGCGTCGAGAATCTCATCCGCTCGTGGGTAGCAAACGGGATCCGCATTATTCATGTTTCTGGCTGGCATGAATATCCAAAATATACGTACGATTATGCGCGCTTAATCCGTTTAGCTCATGCCAATGGTATTCTTGTGTATGCCTGGTTGGAGCCGCCTCAGGTGAGTCAAATGTTCTGGAACAATCATCCAGCGTGGCGCGAAAAGACTGTCTTCGGCGAAGATGCCAAACCGGCTTGGCGATATCCGGTTGCCCTTACAGATACACAATGTGTTCAAGAAGTAACGAAGGAATATCGTTCGTTTCTTGAATCGTATGATTGGGATGGTGTCGATCTCGCGGAACTCTATTTTGAGTCAGGACGCGGTTTTGAAGAACCAAAACAATTTACTCCTGCGCATCCATCTGCAAAATTAGATTTGAGAAGAAAGTACGGTATTGATCTGAAAGCGGCATTCGATTCACTCTCTCCGTCTTATTGGAAGACCAACAGTGCTGTGAAAGAAGCAATCGTCAATTACCGGGTGCAGAAGTTAAAAAGTGTTTATGAAATTCTTCTCGGTGAATTCGATAAAATCGCCAAGAGCAAACCGGGCTTCCAAATCATTGTCACAGCGTTGGACAATTTCGGTTCGCCGGAGCTCCGTGAACAATTCGGCATTGACATGCACAGCATCCTTGATCTTCAGAAGCGATTCGGCTTCACATTACAGGTCGAAGATCCTCAATCGAAATGGTCAAGTGATCCACGCCGGTATATCGAGATGGGAAAGCAGTACAGCCAGCTCGTCGATTCCTCTCATCTCATGCTCGACTTGAACATCCTCAGCTTCCGGAACAAGGATGCGATCATTCCATTCCCCACACTCATTCAAACAGGAACGGAAAGCTTTCATCTTATTCGTGCGGCTTCTCTCGGAGCTCCACGGCTAACGATTTATTCCGAGTCAAGCGTTAATCCTCAGGATTTGAGTTTGTTTTCGTATGCATTGGCGAGCAAAGTTCATTATCATTTTACAGAATCTGGAATGACAACCGATGCGCCATATTCGTTTGTGCTGCGTCTTCCAAAAGAGATTACTGAAATAACGATAGACGGCAAACCTTTACCTCCCTTCCGCGATAACCGGTATGTGATACCGGCTGGCGATCATTCCATCCTTCTGGCACCGCAGACTGCAAGTACATTCTCTGCCTACGAACTCCAAACCCGCATCATGTCTTCAACGGGATCGATCAAGTCTATGACCTACGGTTTGCGGGATGTGACAGTAGAATACAAGTCTGATGCACGGATGTTAATTTCACTGAGCAATATGCCGACCACGGTGACGGTGGATGGCGAATCCGTGGGATTCACCGTTATGAAAGGAAATGATTGTTACAGCATCTTCCTGCCGCATGGAGTTCACAAGGCAAATATTGTCACCGGCGATAAGTTCGCGTACGGCGTCAACATAACGAGTTTCTGGTCTACGACGGCAATTGCGATCTTCAGTGCACTGGCTATTTCTCTGCTTGTGCTTATGTACTTTGTCCTGAAAATCGTACGACGTACTTTGGAATATCGAAAGGCATAATCTTTCATGAATGTTCTTGAAGTTGATTTAAGCTTTCTCTTTGTCATTGCTGTTATTCTCATTTGGTTTACCATCGCTTACCAGTTCATTCTCACGGTCTTCGGCTATATCAACTACGTTCGATCGATGAAGGAGAAACGTGAGCTTGATAACCGCTCATTTGATTATCCTACGTGTTCGATTCTCATTCCTGCACATAACGAGGAAAAAGTGATCGCCGCGACCATCGAGTCGATGCTCAAGCTGGAATATCCGAAGGACAGACTGCAGATCATCGTTATTAATGATGGATCGAAGGATGCGACCAAGAGCATCATCGAGCAGTATGCAGCGAAAGACGCGCGTGTACAATTATTCGATATTCCGAAAGGCGAAGGCGGTAAAGGAAAATCGCGGACACTCAATCTCGGCATCAAACAAGCGAAAGGTGATGTCATCGCTATTTACGACGCCGACAATACTCCGGATAAAGATTCCTTGAGATATCTTGTCGCCCAATTGCTGCTCCACAAAGAGCTTGGCGCTGTGATTGGCAAATTCCGCACTGTGAATAAGAACGCCACACTCCTGACCCGTTTCATCAACATCGAAACGCTGAGCTTCCAATCGATGCTGCAAGCAGGCCGGTGGCAGATGCATGGCATTTCCACCTTGCCTGGAACAAATTTCGTCATGTGGCACCATATCATCAAGAAACTCGGCGGTTGGGATGAAGAAGCATTGACGGAAGATTCGGAACTGAGCATCAGAATTTACGAAGCAGGCTATAAAATTAAATTCATTCCCTATGCAGTCACCTATGAACAGGAACCGCAGCAGTGGGGCACCTGGATTAAACAGAGGATGCGATGGGTACGCGGTAATAATTATGTCGTTAAAAAATTCTGGAAGGAAATTCCGCACTTCAAAAGCAAGCGCATGGCATTTGATCTGCTGTACACGCTTTCGCTGTATTATATTTTCTTTGTCGCCGTCGTTTTTTCCGACATCCTCTTCCTTGTGAGCTTGTTTCAGCTTGTCGCAATTTCACTTCCCGGTCCGTATACATTCGTCTGGGTGACATCATTGATTCTTTTTCTCTTTGAATTATTTCTTTATCTCTCCTATGATGGAGAAGATACTCTGACAAATCTTGCTATTATCATCCTGATGTATTTTACCTACAGTCAATTATGGATCTATGTGGTCATCAAATCCGTGTATCAAGACCTCATCAAGAAAGAAAAACGTGTTTGGGATAAGACGGTGCGGTTTGATGTTCCGGCTGCACATTCTTAAAAGTATGTATGAGGTTATGATACGCTTCAGAATATTCTATTGCCTGCAAGTTGTTCGTTTTGTATATTGAGTGTGTGATAATTTGCCCCGTAGTGTAATCCGCGTTTCGGGATTCGCTCGGTATTCTTTGTAATTCATATTGCCCCGTAGTGTAACTGGCAACACGCCTGACTCTGGATCAGGAAAGTCTAGGTTCGACCCCTAGCGGGGCAGCGCATTTTCTTGGCGCTATCGTCTAACGGTTTAGGACGGAGCCCTCTCAAGGCTTAAATACGGGTTCGATTCCCGTTAGCGCTACTTCCAAAACGACTACAGTATGCAAACGAAGTGCAGTTAACTATGATGTCGTTTTGAGAATCCCGCAAAGTGGGATACATACCTGCCAGATCAACCTCCAGAACGACAATTGTTTCCTTCCCTCCTGTTATACCAAAATACGGGTTCTCCGCCAAAGTGAAGGACTTCGCTTCACCTTTACTTTGAGCATAACAATATCATAAAATTAAAGGGAAGTCTACTCCGAGAAGATGGGCTTTCCTTTAAAATAATTATTATTTCTTTTTTGCAAGAATTACTTACAAACCATCACTTACTGTTGAGTAATGGTTTTGCACTCACTTCCTTTTTCAAAAACCTGTGCTGCAATTTTACTTTTATGTTTTCCATACTCATATAAACAGAAGGCACAAGAATCAGTGTTAACAAGAGAGAACTTGTTAAACCGCCGATGATTACCCACGCTAAGCCGTTTTTAGTTTCCGATGAAGCGCCTGTAGAAAGTGCCAACGGCAGCATTCCAAATATCATTGCGATTGTTGTCATAAGAATCGGGCGTAATCTTTCTTTACCTGCTTCGACAAGCGCTTCCAGAACGCTTTCCCCTTCTTCCTTCAGCTTGTTTGTAAAATCAACAAGTAGAATTGCATTCTTGGCAACCAAACCCATAAGCATTATCATCCCGATTAAAACGAAGATGGAAATGTTTTGTCCTGCAAGCGCTAGCGCGAGTAATGCACCTATGAGCGCAACCGGCAGCGAAAATAATACTACAAACGGATATAAATAGGAATTATACAACGCAACCATAACAAAATAGACAAGCAATATTGCCGCTGCTAACGCAAAGAAGAGACTTCCAAACGCTTCCGCCTGTCGTTGAAGCTGACCGATGTAATCAATTGTAACTNNAGCGAAGAAATTCTGTTATAACGTTCAAGTTTATTCGGGCCAAGTGATTGGGAAATATTGGCGAACTGTCTTAGTTCAATAATCTCACCTTTGGAATTTTTAAATGTTATTGACCCGATATCGTCAGTTTTTTTACGGTCGAATTGATCCAGCTTAACATCGATATCGTAATCTGTTCCGAGTTCGGAGTATTGCAGATCCGTATTGCCGGCAAATGCAAGCTGCAGTGTATTACCCACATCTGCAACAGAGAGACCGAGCATCGACATTTTATCGCGATCTAACGATATTTGCATTTCCGGTTTGCTTTTCTCAACCGAAAGTCTGATGTCGTTAATACCCGGTACATCTTTTATCAGATACATTACCTGGTCGGCCGTTTTATAAATTTCAGTCATATCGGGGCCACTGAGAAGTATTTGGATTGGCGCATCGCTAGTACCAAACATACTGGCGGCTGCGGCAGTTACTTTTAATCCGGGAATGGTTGCAAGTATTTCTTTCTTTATATTGGCGGCATATTGCTCGACAGTCTGCTTTCTTTCTTTTTTATCAACTATCGTAACCGTTAATTCCGATTTGTGCTGTTCACTTCCTCCACTACTCATCATATTCGAACTTGAATAGCCGATATTCGAAGATACTTTTACCACTTCCGGTTTTGAAAAGAGCAGTTTTTCCACTTTTTCGGAAAGCTTGTTCGACTGAATAAGTGTGTTCTGCGGTTCACCCTCAAGTTGAATGGTAAGCTCTCCGCGGTCGCTATTTGGCATAAACTCCGTACCGATAAAACTAAAAACGATTAATGAAAACGATAGAATAAACAACACCGTTGCGGCAGCAATTACTGTTTTTCGGTGACCCAACCCCCATCTCAAAACCTTTTCATAGAAAGCGACAAGTTTTATATATATATCTTCGAAGCCAAGCGCGATTTTTCCCATCAATGTGTTTCTGGTCAGTTTCTCTATTTTACTGAAACGTGAAGCAAGCAGCGGGGTAACGGTGAATGAGACAAAAAGACTCATCAAAGTAGAGAAGACAACCACAAGCGAAAATTCTCTCAGCATACTGCCTATCATTCCGGAAATAAAAACTATGGGTATAAAAACCGCAATATCCACCATTGTAATTGCAACAGCGGTAAATCCGATTTCATGTCTGCCATCGAGGGCTGCTTTACTTTTTTCTTTTCCCATAGATAAATGCCGGTGTATATTTTCAAGCACCACAATCGAGTCGTCAACCAAAATACCTATAACCAATGCTAGTGCCATCAAAGTCATAAGATTGAGTGAAAAGTTGAAAATATACATCGCTGTAAAAACCGAAAGCAAGGAAGTGGGTATTGAAATGAGAATGATAAACGAATTCCTAAAGCTGTGAAGGAATAAAAACATTACTATCGCAACAAGTATTATTGCCAAGCCTAAGTCTTCTATAACGGCATTTGCGGATGCCAGAGTAAATACGGAATTATCCGAAGCGATCTCGAACTTTAGTTCCGATGACGCGTATTGCGTTTCGATGAACGCCATTTCTTTCTTAGCAAGTTCGCACACCTTAACGGAATTTGCATCTGATTGTTTTTGTATTTGTATTCCGATTGAGCTTTCGCCATTTATTTTGTTAAGATTATCATGCTCGGCAATACCGTCGACAATTTCCGAGATATCCGATAGTTTTATTAAGCTGCCGTTGGCATTTTTGAAAATGATAATGCTTCTTAATTGGTTGAGTGAAGTTATCTTTCCGGATAATCGAATGGTATACTGGCTGGTTATCCCTTCTATTTTACCCGTTGCAAATTGCAGGTTGGAATTACTCACTGCGTTATAGACATCGCTGATCGAAATATTATATGCAGAAAGTTTATTTCTATCCACATTTATTTTTATTTCACGTTTATCGCCGCCAAGAAGCGTGACTTGAGCCACTCCATTTATTTTTGATAAACGAGGTTTTATTTGATCTTTTGTGATTTGATATAATTTTGTTGATGCCATTTTTGCATGAACGCCAAGCTTGAGAACCGGAATTTCATCAGTGGAAAATTTGAGTAACGATGGCGTTTTTGCACCTGCCGGTAATTGATATAAAACCGCATTCACTTTTCTCTGTGCATCTTGAAGCGCTAAATCGGTATTGGTATTGGCAACGAGTTCCATTATAATACTTGAATACCCTTCCTGAGAAGAAGAACTCATGCTTTTTACGTTTTCAAGAGCCGAAAGCGCGTCTTCCAATTTTATTGTTACGGATGATTCGACTTCATCTGCCGAAGCGCCCGGGTAGTTGGTTGTAATCATCATCATCGGCATATCTATTTTCGGGATTAGCTCATAGTTGAGCATTCTATAACAAAAAATCCCGAGTAAACTAAGCGCGGTAAAAACTATTACAACCAGCGTCGATCTTTTTATTGCTAATTCGGTTACTGTCATGGTCGTTTCTTAATTATTGGTGATTATTTTAATCGCTCTGTTGTCTGTAAGATTCACTTGTCCGCTTACTATCACTTTATCGTTTTCATTAAGTCCGGATACTACTTCGAGAGATTCGTTGCCTCCCCGCCCGATTACAATATTTTTTAATAGTGCTTTTCCGTTAGAGGCAATATATACTTTTGCATCTTTGATGCTTCCCTGCAAAGCTTCGCGGGGGATATATAACGCCGTACTGCTTGAGCCGATTCCTACTTCAACATTTACAAATGTTCCGGCTTTCAGAGGATTTTTAGCGCTGTTCATAATCTCGATTTCAACCGGATAGTTGTGAGTATCGTCGCCGCGGGGACTTACAAAACTTATTTTTCCTTTGAATGCTATGCCGGGGTAGATATCGGATGTAATCGTTACTCTGTCACCTGTATGTAAATAATAAACATCCGATTCGGAAACATTTACTTTTACTTTTAGCCTCGATACATCCACTATGGATGCAATCGGGTCGCCCTCCTTAATGTATTTTCCTACTTCAACAATTTTTTTTGTAATTGTTCCTGCTATGGGTGCGGTTATTTTTGTGTATGATAACTGTTTTTCCGCTTCCTCGAATTTATTTTTAGCAGTTTCGTATGAAGTACGAGCGAGTGCATATTCCTGTTCTGAAGAAGCATTACCTTTATATAAATTTCCTGTGCGTTCAAAATCTTTCTTTAATCTATCTGCATCGATCTCTGCCGATTCGTACGAAAGCTTTTTTATTTTGTCATCGATTGTAGCTATAACCTCGCCTTTGTGGAAAAACTGCCCGAGCTCGTAATTGAGAGACGTTATTTTACCGGGGGTTTCTGCGGATATGTCAAGTTCCTTATAAGGATATAACGTTCCCGTAAAATTGAGGTTGAAAGTAGACGCTTTTTTTTCCACGTTGGCAATGCTTACCGTAACAAAATCAGCTGTAAGATTTTCATTTTGAGAAACAATGCGGTTGCGGTTACTTATCAACCTAATCGCCGACAACACGATGATGATTGTAACGATTGCATAAATTATTGTCTTTTTCATATTCATCACTTTAGATTATTGATATAGTTGATTAAAGTACCTTCGGCTTTTTCCTTATCTAATTTTGCTACATAAAGAGTCAGCAGCCTGGTATAGTAATTATTCTGAGTCTCTCTTAGGGAACTTTCCGCCTGGACTAAATCGAGCGAAGACCCTGCACCCTGGGTAAATTCCAATTGCGTGTTTTTATAAACGCTTTCCGCTAATGCTAAGTTTTCTTTTTCATTTTTAATATTATCCAATGCTGTCCGATATTGAATATTGTAATTGGATATATCCACCTTTATCGACTGTTCTGATAACCTTAGATTCTCTTGAGCAACTTCAATGTTTAGCTGCGACTGTTCTACCTTAGCCAATCTTCCGAAACCTGAAAAAATTGGAATCTTGAGATTCAATCCAATTGCAGAACTCGTATACCATTCCTTACCCGACTTGAAGATATCAAACTCAGAACGCATCGCTTGATAACCATAATTCGCGAAAAAAGAGAGCGTCGGTAAATAGGCGGCAATATTATTCAGCTTATCTGCTTCATACAACGCTATATTGGTTTTCCGCATTTGATAATCTATCCGATTCTCAAATAGATTACTATTATTTTCTTTTGGTCCACTGTAATTCTCCCAAAAATCTTCAGCAAGAGAATCTAAAATTATCATACTGCTATCGACAGACATTCCTATTGAATATTTCAGATTATTCAACGCTTGCTTACAGTTTAGTTCTGTCTGTTCAACCTGTGATTTTGTGTTATTGTAACTCACTCTTATTTTATCCACGTCTATTTTCTTTGCCATCCCATTTTTATATCTCAGCTCCGTAGATTTAAGAGACTGTTCTGATGCAGCAAGTATTGCATGGAGATTATCAAACTGTTTCTGAATGACCAGAGCTCTATAGTAAGCAGAGCTAACATTGTAAAAAGTTTGCTCATCGGTTTGTTGAATGTTTTGTAGAGACAGATCCGCACTTAATTTTGCCGCCTTTAATCCTATCCAAACCGAAGGATCAATAATCTTTTGTGTCAGCTGTATATTACCAGCAGCACTGTATTTTGTTCCCATTTTCACCGGTATAAAAGTGCCCGGTGCTCCACCGATAAATTCGGCCGGTAATAATGATGTAGTTACTATTAAGTTATTGGTTAACGACCCGTTAAAGTCAATCTGCGGAAGAGCATTGCCGATTTGCTCATTAACGAGTTTTCCACTAACCTCAGAATTGAGGGAAGCTATTTTGATGTTGCTGTTATTTTGTTTTGCATATTCGATACATTGTTTTAGCGAAAGCGTTTGAGCTGTGAGCGGTAGCGATAAAGCAAAGAACATGAGTATTATTGTTATTTTTTGTTTCTTCATAATGCTGCCGATTATATTGTTGTGATAATATCTTACTTAGTTAGACGACCGGTCAAAAAAAGGTTTCATAAACTGGAAATAAATCGTTGAATAATACTGATATACAATTCTCTTGGATCTTTTTTCAAAAAATGTGGAGGGGACGGCAATTGCATTAGCAACGATATCGCCCCATGATTAAGACAGACCCAGTTCATAAGCAGTTCTTGCGACAATTTTTTATTGTTCTTCGCGAGTTCTAAAAAAATATTTTCTGAGAGATTGAAAATGTTCATCATTTCTTTGCTCGGAGTAGGCCGTTCGAGACTAAACATCAATTGAAACAAATCCATGTTCTTGTGAGCAAAGTTCCAATATACGAGAGAAATGTTTGTTAACAATTTTTTGGGGTCACTTTCGTTTTGTTTCGCTTTCTCGATATCCTTGTGCACCATGTGAAAACCGAAATAAATCAGTTCTTTAAAGAGAGCTTCCTTATTTTCAAAATATTCGTATACAATCGGAGGTGTGTATTCAATTTCGTCGACAATTTTTCTTATAGTAACAGCTTGCCATCCTTCTTTGCCGGCAATTTTTCTTGCGGCATCAAGAATGCTTTGTTTCATCTCCTCTTTATCTTTCAATCTTCTTTCAATATGACTCATAGTGCACTATCGTTATATTATCTAACATTGTTAGATACAATATAAATGTTTATATTTTACAAAACAAGCGAATTGGAAGGCGGACAAGGATTCCCGTTAGCGCTACTTCCACAATGCAACAGAAAAAAAATCTTTCATCCCTCCATTATTCCGAAGAATTCATATTTTCAACTATATTGAGTTCCATAATCTGTTTTTTCGCTGATTCATTGGCATTTTTCCCAATTTTCAACTCCATTCACTCAAAAACAACAGATCCTGCTGTCTTTTGCCGTGCTTATCCCGGAAATAAATTTTTATTATTTGCCATTTTCCATTTGCTCATTTCGTTAAGAATCTATATTTTCCACCACGTTTTCTCATAGCTATCTTAAAGTGACTCATTATGGCAATTGATCTGCTTGAACAAATACATCCTCTTATCAAAGATTCTATCTATCCTGTGCGGACGATACTTTCGGACTGGAAGATGAAAGAGGGCGATGTCCCCTACGCTGCATCAGTTCCCTTGAACGATAAATCGTGGACATCGATTCGCATTCCTTTCCACTGGGGAAAATACGATCGAACCTATTGGTTCCGGCAGACCATCACCGTGACGGAGAAGTTTGCAGGAAAACCTCTTGTTCTGCTTCTTGATTTTCCTGAAGCACTCCTCTACCTCAATGGAAAACCGTTCCACGGCATCAACCAGTATCACAACGAGATACTGATCTGTGAAAAATCAAAACTCAACGAACGATTCGTTATTGCCGTTCAAGCGTACAGCGGAAGGAAGCACGAACATAACATCTTCGGTATCGCGGAACTCGCGGTGCTGGATACAACAGCACGCCGATTAGACAGCGCGTTGAATGTTCTCCATGACCTTGAAAAATATGTAGACCATGGTTCAGATGACTCGAAAGAGATTCGAGATCTGATTCGCCGGACACTCATTTTTCTGAAATATTTCAGACCCGGAAGCGAAGAATATCCTAACGCTATCCGGCGCGCCTATAATTTTCTTCTGAACACGCTTGAAACGGAACACAAGACAAATCTTCCAGGCATGATTCATCTCATCGGGCATTCGCATATCGATACCGCGTGGATGTGGTCACTCCAAGAAACGGTGAGAAAATGCGGCCGTACATTTTCAACAGTATTACGATTGATGGAAGAATTTCCTGAGCTGAAATATTCTCAAAGTCAACCGGTACTGTACGAATTCACAAAAATACACTATCCTGATCTTTATAAGCAGATCAAACAACGCGTTACTGAAGGCAGATGGGAACCACTCGGCGCAATGTGGACGGAAGCCGACTGCAACATTCCAAACGGTGAATCTCTCGTTCGCCAAATTTTATTCGGGAAACGATTTCTCAAGGAAGAATTCGGCATCGACTCAAACACTCTCTGGCTTCCCGATTCCTTCGGATTCAATTGGGCGCTGCCGCAGATTCTCCTGAAAGCCGGGATCACAAATTTTTATTCGTCTAAACTTTCATGGAACGATACAACGGAATTTCCGTATACATCGTTCTGGTGGCAAGGAATCGATAAATCAAAAGTTCTCACACACTTTTCCCCTCTCGGACTTGAAGCACAGATCACGCCCAAGTTTCTCCAGCAAAGCGGAGCCCCGGCAGAGGAAGAGCCGCCTGTATCTCCGATCCTTCAAACATTTGGGTACGGTGATGGCGGCGGCGGGCCGACAAAGGAGAATCTGGAATTTGCAGTCGTTTTAAAAAACATTATCGGACTGCCTGCTTCTCACCTTTCCACGGTTCAAGAGTTCTTCAAGCAATTGGAAGAGCCGTCTGCAGAGTACCCAACATGGAATAATGAACTGTACCTTGAAACACACAGGGGCACCTACACGACTCAGGCGTGGATCAAGAAAGAAAATCGTGAGTGTGAAACACTGTTATATACATCCGAACTTCTCTCCACGCTTGCACTGTTGTATGGAAAGAACGCTGCTGCGCGGCGTTATCCGCGGACAGAACTTGAGCATGCTTGGAAGAAGCTTCTTCTGAACCAATTCCATGATCTCCTTCCCGGCATTGCTATCGCAGACGCGTATAAAGATGCTCAACAAGACTATCAAGCCATCCGAACAACATGCTCTGCCGTCATGGCACAATGCATACAAGGAATCTCTCAGCCGGCAAAGAAGAGCAAAACGGATTTCTCTTTTACAGTCTTCAATTCACTGAATTGGCAGCGAAGTGCGTATGTTGAACTCTCTTTGAAATCCTGTGAAAAACATTTTTCAGTGGAAGATGTTCATGCTCAGCCGGTCGAACATCAAGTAGTAGAGCGGACCAAGGAAGGACAAAAACTTCTTTGTTTCGTAAAAGACATACCGTCTTTCGGATTCAAGCAGATTATTGTTCATGCTCAACCGACTGCTGCAAGTGCATCCGAACCATGGAAGGCATCAACTCATGGAATCGAAACTCCCTATTTCAGAGTTCGCCTCGACAACAAGGGATCATTCAGCTCACTGTACGCAAAACATCTCCGTCGCGAGCTTCTCGAAAAAGGAAAACGTGCCAATTCCCTCATCACCTTCCGCGACATACCGAAACTATGGGAAGCCTGGAACATCGATGCTGATTTTGAAAAACATAAAACCGAGTTGTGGACAGTAAAACAGATAAAAATGATAGAACACGGTCCATTGCGAGCGACAATTCGGATTGAAATGAAGACCGAAAACGGATCTGCTCTCTCGCAGGATGTGCACTTCTACCATCAAACGCCGCGCATTGATTTCCAGACCCATATCCGGTGGCATGAAAAGCAGACGTTGATGAAAGTCGCTTTCCCTTTCAACATGAAAACATCCAGTGCAACGTACGAAATTCAATTCGGTGCAATCAAGCGATCATCGAAGCCGCGCACGGAAGAAGATAAGGCGAAATTTGAAGTGCCCGCGCAGCAGTGGGCAGATATGTCGGATGCAAAGTATGGCGTCAGTCTTTTGAACGACTGCAAATATGGATACGATGCAAAGGGAAACACCCTGCGGCTTACACTGCTCCGTTCGCCGCACTATCCAAACCCGATCGACCCGTCGCGCTCTGATGAGAGTTTGATCGATCAAGGCGAACATACGTTCTGCTATGCGCTCTATCCTCACAACGGCGATTGGATGAAAGGACGTACGGTGCAGCATGCACGTGAGCTGAATAATCCTGTGTTGGTGTTCCCCAATATTCTCGTGGAAGGAATTCCATCTCTTATGGAATCCTCGAAACCCAGCATCATCGTCGATTCGGTCAAGAAAGCGGAAGAAAGCGATGCCGTTATCATTCGGATGCATGAAGCTCATGGAATGTCCACAGACACATCGCTTCACTTCGGTATTGATACGGCAAGCATCATTGAATGTAATCTCCTTGAAATCGATGAGAAGCCGCACAAGGTTACGAAATCTAAATTACCGATCAAGTTTAAGCCGTTTGAGATTCGAACGCTGAAACTTACGCTGAAAGCGCCGAAGAAAAAAAGCAGCAAGTGATAAATCTGACATTGGTTTCGGAGAGGTGTGCTCAATTTACATTGCATTTCGTTCGTCATTCCAGGTACCTAAGTCAATGAAAAACTCATAATGAACAATGGAGACACATATGAAAAAGTCTGAAAAGTATGCGGACTACACCTACGCCTTGCTGCGCATTGCAGCAGGTTTCATGTTTTCCTTCCATGGCGCCCAAATAATCTTCGGTGTGTTTTCCCAGTTCCAGCCGCCGATCGGGTCTCAACTTTGGATTGGCGGGATCATAGAACTCATCGGCGGACTGGCTGTGATGCTGGGATTTTGGACACGCCTGGCGGCTTTCCTCTGCAGCGGTATGATGGCTGTGGCTTATTTCCAGTTTCATTGGAAGTTCCAGCATGGATCTCTCTTACTCCCTGCGCTGAACCAGGGCGAACTGGCTGTTCTCTACTGCTTTGTTTTCCTTTTCATCTCCTGCCGGGGCGGAGTCAAATGGAGCGTGGATAAATAGGCAGATGAATTTTACAGACAAGACGCTCGAAGAAGAACAACCCTAGTAATTTAATTTACAGAAGATGAATAATAAAATGGAATTGGCAGGGTAAGTGATGAAATCAAGAAACACATTACAGCTCTCTGCACTCCTGGTACGATTCAGAAAAGGGATATCCGTCGCGATCGGTCTTGTGATTATTGAACACGTTGCATGGATTATCGAGCCGGCTGTGTTTGGCAAAGTGATCGATGCCTTAATTGAACGCGCTTCCGGACAGACGGTCAATCTTCGTGAAACGTTGCAGCCGCTCTTCATCTGGGTCGGTGTGTTTATGATCAATTCCGGAACCGGTGTTATTCGCCGGGTTGTAGACCAGAGAATTTATCTCACAATGTTTACTCAACTGGCAACGGATATCTCCTCGGTCGCAGTGGAAAAGAAATTCCGTCCTTCAAAAACCGCTGCACTTGCGCAGTTGTCCGAACAATACACCACATTTTTTCAATATCGTATTCCGGAGATCATCGAACAGATAATTCAAATTGGCGGAACAGTGATAGCGCTCGCAATGTTTGACTGGCGTCTTTCTCTCACATGTCTCACCATTGTTTTCCCGCTTCTGCTCATTAATCGAATTTATATTAAAAGAGTCGGTGCAATTCAAAAAGACGTGCACGATACCTATGAAGACACGTATGATATCTTTTCTACGCAGAAACCGGAAGAGGTTCGTGCATATTATAAGAAATCGTCAAACTTGAAACAGAAAATTGCAAATTGGGGGGCACTCAATTTCGGCGTTATGCGGGTAATGCTCCTGGGCATCTTCCTCGTTGTTCTTTACATATCGATCGACCTTGACGATTTTACAACCGGGAGTATCTATTCGATTGTAGCATATATCTGGACATTTATCACATCTTCAGAATATCTTCCAGAGTTAATGGAAAGCTGGACGTCGCTCAAGGATATCTCTCGCCGCCTCAGAGAAGCAACATTGTAGCACACATTCCAAAATCGTACGGGTTCAATATATTGAACCCCTATTCTGCCTCTACTGACAAATCAATGGGCGAAGGCACTTCGCCCCTACTGATATACTCCACTCCTTGATTCTCAAACCAATTAATACTACACTTTACTCAAGTGGTTCCCTTTCTTGCTGATTTTGGGGATTTGCTCCATTGCTCTTCATGGGGACTGCAAAAATATCAGTACATTTAAGAACCAATCGATTTGAAAATGGCAGAAAAAGAAGCGAAAGCACGAATAAAAATAAACAAGTTCCTTGAAGAATCTGGATGGAGATTCTTTGATTCTGCAGATGGTAAAGCCAACATCCTTCTCGAAAATAATGTCAAATTGACCGCTTCATCGCTTAACGATTATGGTGAAGATTTTGAAAAGACTAAAAATGGATTTGTCGATTTTCTTTTACTTGATGCAAAAGGATTTCCATTTATTGTACTTGAAGCAAAAGCAGAGGATAAAAATCCTTTATTCGGAAAAGAACAAGCCCGCAAGTATGCTAATTCTCAGAATTGCCGTTTTATCATTTTGTCCAATGGCAATATTCATTACCTCTGGGACTTAGAACGAGGTAATCCACACATTATCAGCCTCCTCCCTTCGCCTGAATCAGTCAAGGGATATTCCAGTTTCAAGCCAGATAGAAACAAGCTCGTTACCGAGACAGTTGCAGATGATTATATCGTTCTTACTCAAAAACCTGACTATAAAAATGATCCTTCATACCAAAATGAGCAGACGCAAAAATCATGCATTGAAATTAACAAGCTACGCTTTTTACGAAAATATCAAATTCTTGCAATAGAGTCGGTTCAAAAATCTGTTCGCATCGGAGATGATCGATTTCTTTTCGAAATGGCAACCGGAACAGGTAAAACACTTGTTTCGGCAGCGGTGATTAAACTTTTCCTCCGAACAGGTAATGCCCGACGCATTCTTTTTCTTGTAGATCGACTCGAACTTGAAGATCAAGCATATAAGGCATTTGTTCTTCTATTGAAAAACGATTACAAAACGGTTATTTATAAAGAGAACCGTGACGATTGGCGCAAAGCTGAGATTGTCGTTTCAACAGTTCAAACATTTATCGGCAAAAACAGATATAAACGTCTTTTTGTGCCCGATGATTTTGATCTGGTTATCTCCGATGAAGCCCATCGGAGTATTGGTGGAAACAGCAGAGCAGTGTTTGAATATTTTATCGGCTTCAAACTAGGTCTTACTGCAACACCAAAAGATTATCTTAAGCATATTGATACCGCTGACCTCGGGGATAATGACCCACGTGAACTGGAACGACGGCTCCTTTTAGATTCTTATAAAACATTCGGATGCGAAAATGGCGAACCGACATTTCGTTATTCACTGTTGGATGGCGTCAAAGAAGGTTTTCTTGTAAATCCAATTGTTGTGGACGCGCGGACAGAGATCACGACACAGCTTCTGTCAGAGCAGGGTTATTCCATTATTTCCCAAAACGAGGACGGTGAGGAAGTTGAAGAGACTTTTATTCCGAAAGACTTTGAAAAGAAATTCTTTTCGGATAATACAAATAAAGTTTTTTGTAATTCCTTTCTTGAAAATGCTCTGAAAGATCCAATAACAGGTGAAATCGGCAAAACCATTGTATTCTGTGTATCGCAAAACCATGCAGCTAAAATGACGCAACTTCTCAATGAATATGCAGATCGAATGTTTCCCAATAAATATAATTCCGACTTCGCGATTCAGGTGACCTCGCGCATTACTGATTCCCAACAATTCTCGATCAACTTCACAAACAATAAACTCTCCGGTTCTGGCAATTTTAATCCATATTATAAAACCTGCAAGACCAGAGTATGTGTCACTGTTGGTATGATGACCACCGGATATGACTGTCCGGATATTCTCAATCTTTGCCTTATGCGTCCCATCTTTTCACCGACTGATTTTATCCAGATCAAAGGACGTGGAACACGGAAACACAATTTCTCTGAGGAAATGACCGATGCTCAAACGAAAGCACAGATAGGTGAAAAGCAAAAAGAGCATTTCAAAATGTTCGATTACTTTGCCAATTGTGAGTACTTTGAAGAGAAATTTAATTACGATGAAGTACTGGCGCTGCCGAAGTATTCCTCCGGTGGTTCAAAACAGATGCAGATATCTGAGCCGTCTGGGATAGATGGCTATGACAGCACTCGCAAAGATGAAATAAAAACATTAGAGCATATCTCAATCGGCCTTGAAGGGATGAAGGTTGATCGGATGTTCTTTGAAAAATTTGAACAAACGATTATTCAGCATCCTGCAATCAAAGAACAGGCTGAACAAGGACAGTGGCATGAACTTTTGGATTTCATCGAGCAGAATATCTTAGATAAACCTGAAGAATATTTTACGCTCGATAAATTGCGTGCTTCGATTCATATCGACCGCCGAGTAACTATGCGGGAAATCATTGAAAAGATTTTCGGAATGATCCCCTATTTCAAATCCAAGAATGAGCTTCTTGACGAAGAGTTTGACAAATTCGACAGCCGCTATTTGCCGAAAGAAGAATATTTTTCCTATGCAAAGACCGTATTCAAGGCATATATTGTTGATCCCGAGTTTAGAGACATTATAGACAAAGGTAATTTTGCTTATTTGAATGTAACGCCGTATGGTGAAGCGTTCAAGAAACTATCACCAGAACTCCGCAAAGCAATACCAGATTACATCAAAGACTTTGTATCTCTCAATAAATTTGCGGCATAACACTGAAGGAATAAAACACATAAGATAAATACATTAGGCTAAAGCCATTCCTTTTTCAGATTGAACATTGCCGTGCTCTTAAGAGCACGGCAATAAGCGTACAAATCTCCATCAGACTTTAGTCCACAAGATAAAAGCATTGAGAAATCGAAGAGAGTAAATATATGCCGTTTATCCGAGTGTGGCTGCATATAGTTTGGTCAACAAAGAATCGCGAACCGTATCTGAAGAATGAAGTGCGCGAGGTTCTCTTTGAACACATGCGAAAGAATGCTAAGGAAAAGAACATTTATGTAGATCGAATCAACGGTTCTATTGACCATGTCCATTGCCTTGTATCATTGGGATCAGATCAGACTATTGCAAAAGTTGTTCAGATGCTCAAAGGAGAAGCTTCTCATTGGATAAACAGCCAGAATATTTTAAAAGAACAGTTTGAATGGCAGGATGCCTATTTTTCTGTTTCGGTAAGTGAATCGAATGTTGAAACGGTTAGAAGATATATCGATAATCAAGAAGAACATCATCAAAAGAAATCATTTGCCGAGGAATATCAAGAGTTCCAGAAAATATATCAATTTGGCTAAAGCCAATGTTGTTTTTTGATTGACCATTGCCGTGCCCTTAAGGGCACGGCAATAAATATACAAATCTCCCTTGGACTTTAGTCCATCATAAGGCACAGGTAATTCATAATGTTAGATAACGAAACCAAACGCCGCATCGATACCGCAAGAGATGTCTTAGTCGGAAAAGTCCCCGATCCGAAAAGCCAAGTAGAGCAAATCACCATCGCTCTTATCTATAAATTCATGGATGATATGGACAAAGAGTCCATTGAGATGGGCGGAAAATCGAGTTTCTTTACCGGTGAGTTTGAAAAATATGCTTGGTCGAAGATATTCGATCCGCACCTCGGCGGCTTTGAAATGCTGGCGCTCTATGCCGATGCGATTACACGATTAAATCTGAATCCAAACATTCCTCAGTTGTTCCGCGATATTTTCAAGAACGCTTATTTGCCCTACCGCGATCCGGAAACACTCAAGCTGTTCTTGAAAACAATAAATGAGTTTACCTACGATCACTCGGAACGGCTCGGTGATGCATTTGAGTATCTGCTTTCTGTACTTGGCAGCCAAGGAGATGCCGGACAGTTTCGTACCCCGCGCCATATTATCGACTTTATGGTAAAGGTAGTAAATCCACAGAAGAACGAGACCATTCTCGATCCGGCTTGCGGGACCGCTGGATTCTTGGTCTCATCATTTAAACATATTATGCGGGAGAACACTTCTCCACAACTGCGCTCGGAGAACGGTAACGGGAGAGGCGATTTACTCACAACCGATGAACGGAAGAAACTGCTGACAAACTTCAAGGGGTACGATATTTCGCCTGATATGGTGCGGCTTTCGCTCGTGAACCTTTATTTGCACGGATTTGTTCAGCCACAGATTTTAGAGTACGACACGCTTACGAGTGAAGACCGATGGAATGAATATGCCGATGTCATATTTGCCAATCCTCCGTTTATGTCGCCAAAGGGAGGCATCAAGCCGCATAAAAAGTTCTCGATGCAAAGCAACCGGAGCGAAGTGTTGTTTGTGGATTATATTGCGGAGCACCTAACACCCACCGGACGCGCGGCTGTGATTGTGCCTGAAGGAATTATCTTCCAATCTGCCAATGCGTACAAGCAATTGCGCAAAATGTTGGTAGAGAATTATCTCTATGCGGTTGTGTCGCTTCCCGCCGGTTTATTCAATCCTTACTCTGGAGTAAAGACTTCGATACTCTTCATGGATAGACAGTTAGCAAAGAAAACCGATTCGATTTTGTTTGTGAAAATTGAGAACGACGGATTTGGACTCGGGGCGCAGAGGCGCGAGATTGAAAAGAATGATCTACCCGATGCGATAAATGTTATTGCTGATTATATAAAAGCAGTTCGCACTAGAACGATTGATTCATTCAAGCCCGAAGAAAAACTGTGCGGGACTTTGCTAATAAAAAAGGCACAGCTTGGTGAGAATGGTGATTATAATCTAACAGGCGAACGGTATCGCATAGCAGTGAAGCGTGAAAATATGAAATGGCCGATGGTAGAACTTTGGGAGAAAACAGATATTAAAAAAGGCTCTCCTATAACTAAAGAGGATGTTAAGGAAGGTGATGTCCAGGTAATTGCAGGCGGTCAATCAGCAGCTTATTATCATAATGAAGCTAATAGAACTGGAAAAACCATTACTATTAGTTCATCGGGAGCCTATGCGGGTTTTTTGAATTATTTTAAACAACCCATATTCGCTTCTGATTGCACCACTATCAAATCTTCTGATGAAAATGAACTTGATTCAGATTTTCTTTTTTCTTTACTAAAAAACAAACAAGAAGAATTTTATGGTTTCCAACAAGGTATGGGGCAGCCGCATGTTTACGCAAAGGACTTTCAGTATTTTAAAATACCTCTCCCACCCCTCCCTCGAAGTCCAGCATAAGATTGTAAAAGAGATTGAGGGCTATCAGAAACTCATCGATGGTGCGAGGCAGGTGGTGGAAAGCTGGAAGCCGCAGATTGAAATTAATCCAGAGTGGCCAATGGTGAAGCTGGGAGAGATTTGCGATGTTCGTGATGGAACACATGATAGTCCTAAATATGTGCAACAAGATGGCTTTCCTTTGATTACATCAAAGAATATTAAGGATGGTAAAATAGATTTTTCAGAAGTGAATCTAATCACAAAAGAAGACTTACATAAAATCAATGAACGCTCTATGGTTGATGATGGTGATATTGTAATGCCAATGATTGGAACAATTGGTAATCCTATTGTTGTAAGAAAGGACAGGGAATTTGGTATTAAGAATGTCGCTTTGATAAAATTCTACGCCGATACAAAAGCGATAAACTATTATGTAAAAGAAATACTCGATTCTAATTTACTTAGCACTCATTATCAAAATCAATCAGCTGGCTCTACACAGAAATTCATTTCACTTGGTTTTATTCGTAGCCTTGAAATCCCTCTCCCACCCCTTGAAATCCAACGTGTGATTATCGACAAAATCGAAGCGGAGCGTAAGGTGGTAGATGGGTGTTGGGAATTAATAAAGAATTACGAATTGAAAATTAAGGATGTCATCGACAAGGTGTGGGAAGAGTAAGCGATGGAAGAGGCACAAAGAATATTTGATTACCTGCCTATCTCTTACTCGAATCCAACGGAAAAGGAATATATAGATTTCTTATGGGATTCCTTTCTAACAAACTACAATGCAGGTAAATATCCCTTTGCGTTTCTTGCCTACCATATGCTCTTCATGTCTTTTGTCTATTTTGAGATCTGGCAGATCAAGAACAACTGCTGTGGTGATTTCCAAAAAGCGATGGTAGGATTCAGCAAAGACACAGAAAAGGAATTATTGGAGGCAAATACTCCTTTTTCACTCTGGCAAATCAATGAAAGCGTAGTGTTCCGTTTTCTCAAACTGATAGGAATGGATAACTCGGATATTGGTCGATTTACAAAGATTGTCAAAGATCGAAACGACACTGCCCATTCCAACGGCAATATTTTTTATAAGAACAAAGAAACAATCGATGCTAAAATTATCGAAATGCTCTCTTGCGTAGAAACAATACAAGAAAAATCAGCTCCGATCATTGAAAAAGCATACGAATCTTTTTTAAAGGAAGGCTCGATTCCAGAAGATCGTGAGTGCTTTGAAGACGAAGACCAGATAAGAGAAATACTCGTCCACAAGAATTATCTCTCTCATGAAGATATCCGTATCGCGCAGAAATGGGATATATCAGGTCTATCAACTGATACTCAATTTGCCAATATCCAATCGCTCTCTGAGACATTGAAACGGGTGTATGCAGAGGAATAAAACCGGTGCTCTACCCAACAGCTAACAGCAAATACCACGGCACTTGCTGATTACTCACACGCTCACGACAAAATGTTTAAACCATACTCACTACTAAATATGGAATACTGAAATGATGCTTATTCCTTATAAATTAGAAACGATATTTACGCGCATTCCGTACGTCAATGCCGCTCTTATCGTTATCATTTCTATTATTTTCTTTCTTCCCGAACAACTATTTCCTATGGCGGATAAGCAAACATTCGTCCTACGCGATTGGGATATATCCGGCTTGCTGGGACATATGTTTTTGCACGGAAGTTTTTTGCATTTGTTCGGAAATATGTTGTTCCTCTGGATTTTCGGGAATGCAATCTGCGCAACGGTCGGGGATGTTGCGTATGTATTTCTTTATCGCTGTCTCGGCGTTATTGCTGGGGTCGTCCACCTTGTCATCGATGGGCATCCGGCAATCGGAGCAAGCGGCGCAGCTTAGCGTGCATCCATTAGTCGGCAAGAGAATAAAAATAATAATTCTTAACTTATAATTACTATGGAGGAATAGAATGCTACTGAATATTTTCTTACACGCAATCGTTCTTGGGATAATAATATTAATCGTTACGAAAGGACAAAATAGACCTGATATTTCAATTCTTCTAGGTCTCCCCATCGGCTTAGGAATTTTAAGTGGATTTCTTTTTCTATTTCTTGGAATGTTTTCTATAATTATAAGTTTTGGAATTTCCGTGTTTGCATTAAGGTGGGCTTTTGATCTAACGACTGGTCAATCTTTGTTAATAACAGGTATATGGAGTGTATGGCAAATAGTGTATGCAATTGTCTAGGATGCAATATGGAAGTAAGAAATATTCTTGCCGCCTAACCCCGCTCAAGCTGAACTTGAAAGTTCCTCAGGGAGTAACAGCGCAAATAAGTCAATCGAAATGTTTTCGCCGGGGAGAATCAGGGTGGATTCGATTCAGCACAGCCGACACTCCCATCGACAGCATCGAATTTATCATCGCATATCAGGATTCTGCAAACACACCGCATAAAATGCGATTTCGCTGCATACCGCAATCATCGACTCTTGAGGTCGTATCGACAGCTTAGCCCTTAACGATAGCCAATGGTTCGAGCTATACAATCGGTTCGACTAAATCGCGGTGTTCATTCATGACCGTGTCGATATCTTTGTATGCTCCGCTTATGTTTGCAGGAAGATGTCTGCGTATCTTTTGGAATCCTGCGAGACTTTAAAATAGAATCAAGCTTGCGCTTACAAGAGAATATCTGTGTAGCTTTAGTTATCCTGCTTTGCAGGACAACATTATACACTGGCTGAAACGTTAGGCACAAGGCAGACAAAAGAGGATTTTGTACTTATGTTAAACAATACAATGGGAAATAAATGACAACTCCATTAAAAACAGTTTACCTCATAATAACTATCCTGCTATTATCTGTAATAGCAGAAGCACAAGAAACTACGCGGGATCAGTGGCTTAATTATATGGACAAAGTCGCACGACCGGTTCTATCAAATTTAGCCGCCGATAAACTCAAGGAAAAAATGCCGGTTACGCTTTCAGTGAGAATTGATAATCCGGAACAACGCAAAAAGGTAGCCTACCTTGAAGCATTCGCCCGAACACTGTGCGGAATTTCACCATGGCTCAACGGCGAAGGCGGTTCACCCAAAGAAATTGCTTTACGCAATCAATATCGTGTGTGGGCATTGAAAGGCATTGCAAATGCCGTGGATCCTCATGCACATGATTATCTGCTTTGGAGCGGTTATCAGCCATTGGTTGATGCTTCGTTTTTTGCTTTAGCTCTTCACCGATGCCCATGGCTCTGGAATAACCTGAGTGGCACTGTGCGCAACAATGTAATAGCTGCACTCCAATCTACAAGATCGACAGTTCCTGTGTATACCAACTGGATACTGTTTTCCGGGATGGTAGAAGCTTTCTTCTGCAAATACAACTTGCCCTACGATGCTGTACGTATTGAATATGGAATACGTGAATTTTCACAACATTGGTATATTGGTGATGGAATGTTTTCCGATGGAATGCACTTTGTCTTGGATTATTATAACAGTTATGTTATTCAACCGTACCTTGCAAATATCCTGGATGCTGTCGGCACAAAAGATAAATCATTCAATTGGTTTTTACCAAGATTGGAAAATATTACTGCGCGATATGCGGAATTACAGGAACGATCTATCAATACTGACGGCAGCTTTCCTGTTTACGGAAGGTCCATTGTCTATCGTGGCGGCGCTTTCCATCAATTATCTGATATGGCATTAAGACATACATTGCCTTCAAGTTTACAGCCGGCACAAGTACGATGTGCATTGACAGCAGTAATAAAAAAGACACTGGATGCTCCTGAAACTTTCACAAAAGATGGCTGGCTTACTATCGGCCTTTGCGGTCACCAGCCTGATCTGGCCGATTCTTATATCACTACAGGGAGTCTTTATTTGTGTACAGTAATTTTTCTTCCCTTAGGTTTATCTGCTGATGATCCATTTTGGATTAATCCTGATGCTCCATGGACAGCTAAAAAAGTATGGAACGGTATTGATGTGCCGGCAGACCATAGTTTCATTGAGTAGTCAATGGAAAGAAAATAGGTCGCGAGCTTGAGCTTACAAGAGAATATCTGTGTAGCTTTAGTTATCCTGCTTTGCAGGATAACATTGATACACTGGCTGAAACGTTAGGCACAATGTACACTTAACTAATATTTTAATAATTACAATAAAAGGAGAACAATGAAAAATATTATCATTCTCATTGGATTTACTATTTTTGCAAGTTCTTTGTTTGCTCAAGGCACAAAGACAATAGTATTAAATCCACCTGATATAACCAGAGGATTGCCTGTTATGAAGGCTTTATCTTTAAGAGCATCAGCGAAAGAATTTGATACGACAAGAATAAATCTTCAGGATTTGTCGGATTTATTGTGGGCTTCAAACGGAGTGAACCGGCCTGAGACAGGGAAGCGAACAGCCCCATCGGCAATAAACGCCCAGGATATTGATGTGTATGTATCTATGAAGTCCGGCATGTATCTTTATGAAGCGAAAAAACATTTACTTGAACTCATTGTCGATGGTGACTATCGGAATTTCATTGCTGACAAGCAAGAGAATGTTGCAAAAGCCCCGCTCATTTGTTTATTAGTATCTGATATTTCCAGATTTGTCTCTGGGAAAGACTCTTTAAAATTAGTTTGGGCAGCAGAAGATGCAGGAATCGTGTCACAAAATATTTCGCTTTTTTGTGCATCTGTTGGCTTTGCCACAAGACCCCGGGCTTCGATGAATCTACAAAAACTGAGAGAAATACTTAAGCTCAAGGATTCACAACATTTGATGTTAAATAATCCTGTATCATATAAAAAAGATTGACACACTGCATACAACAATGCATAAAAATGTTTAACAGAATTATCTGTTCTAAAACAATAAAGACATCCCGCGATGTGGGATGTTAGGTGTAATTGCAACTTCAGCATATATCAATTATGAAAAGTGCGAGTATCTTCAGATACATTCTTCTTTTTGATTTGTTGTTTATCACACAAGTTATATCTCAATCAAACAACTGTTCTCAAAAATTACCCAGCATTATTCTTTGGGCTTGGGAACGACCGGAAGATTTAAGATTCATTGATCCTCAGAAAGTCGCAATTGCATTCCTTGCGAAATCGATTGAATTATCAGGCAACAAAACAAAGACCTATTCCCGTCTCCAGCCTCTTCGTGTTCCTCACGGTACGGCACTCATCGGGGTTGTAAGGATTACGACAAATATCCACTCGACACCATCCTTTTCATCCGAGCAAAGGCAAAAAGTTATAACGAATATATTGGCAATTGACCGAACTCCGGGGATGCGAGCGATCCAGATCGATTTTGATGCTAAGACTTCAGAACGGCGATTCTTTCGTGATCTACTGTGGGAATTACATCGTCGACTTCCCGATTCAATATCTCTTTCGATTACAGCACTGGCATCGTGGTGTATTTTTGATACCTGGATAAGCGACCTGCCAATCGATGACGCAGTTCCTATGTTATTCCGGCTCGGACCTGACGGTTCCGAAATTCTCCATCGCCTCCAGTCCGGCGAAGATTTCAGAATTGCCATGTGCCAACAAAGTATCGGAATTTCCACCGACGAAACAATCCCTCGAATACCATACAATCGAAGAGTATACATATTTAATCCGCATCCATGGTCACACGAGGCATTTCAATCAATTATGGAGAAAATCGACCGATGAAAAATATTAAACGTTGTGTGGTCATCGTATTCTTACTCCTCAGTGTTGTTTCTTTTCCTGTGAACGTCTATAGTTGTGGGCCGAATTTTCCTGAAGCAATTTTCGTACTTAATAGAAAACCGGACGTTCCAATCGATTCATTCTTTCAGGGCAATCTTGGAATTGTTCAGAAAGAGTATTCGTCCATTTACCTCTACATTGCTTACCGATACTTTAATGGAAAAGAATTCTCTGACAAGGAACAGGAAATCGTCAACTCACTGAATGATGAACAGGGACGTTGGTGGCTGGATTCAGATGCATATAAAAGATGGCTTGAAGCTCGTGCGAAGGTCGTAGGCTCAGGCACCGATCCTCAATATCCGGTGGATGCAGAGGTTCAGAGTGATGCCGGTCGAACGTATCAATTCTATTTGAATATTACTGACGATGCATTTCATGTTGCTGCTCAAACACTTGAAAAATACATTATGCAGTTCGGTGTGCAGAGTCCGGCTGTTGCCAGCTGGCTTAAAGCACAAGAGAATGTATTTATGCGCGAAATCCCGCCTCCTGCGGATCCTGATCTCCCAACGAGTATCCAAAAAGACCGCGCTTATCAAATTGCAGCCGCTCATTTTTATCAATGTAATTTTAATGTTGCCGAATCATTATTCACTGCTATCAGCCGGGACTCTTCTTCTCCCTGGAACAAGCTTTCTCGATATCTTGTAGCCCGAGCTATTATACGAAATGCAACATTGCTAAAAGCAGAAGAGGATTCGATATTCGAGAAAGCAGAAAATCATTTGCAAGAAATTCTAAGGGACGCGAGCATGAAGGAATTCCATTCTGCTTCTCAGCGCTTATTGAATTTCTGCATGTTTCGGACCAAACCAAAAGAACTTTTCTCCGAACTCGATGGTCGGATCATGGCCTCTCCGATTGAAGAAGCGTTCCAGACGGAATGGCGTGATTATAGTAAGCTTCTCAGACAAATTCAAGACAGTTCATTTATAGCAGGTTTTGATTTTCCGGATTGGTTGATGTGTTTTTCGGGTCGATATGAATCAAGTGCTTTCGAACATTCATACAAACGGTGGCTTGCAACGCAATCCCCGGCGTGGCTTGCGGCTTCACTTGCCAATGCGAGACCAACTTCACATGAACTTCCTAATCTTTTCAAAGCCATCGATTCTATCTCCGCAGATGAACCCGTATACCCAACGCTTATTTACTGGAAAATCCGTTTACTGATCGGTGCCGGGAAAAATGAAGAAGCAACGAAACTGGTAGACCCACTATTGGTCAGAAGTGATATTTCGAATTCCCTATCGAACACGAATCTTTTGCTTACGGAGCGCGCAAGAATGGCGTCAAGCTATGAAGAATTCCTTAAGTACTGTCATCTGACACCATACGGCATCGATTGGGGAGATGGGGATGAACTCGATTACAAGGATAGTGTTGAACTTTTTTCACCCATAGCGTCAGTTTTAAATAGATATGTCCCTTTATATCGGCTCTCTTCAGCATGTAAAGACCCATCATTGCCGGCGAACCTTCGTAGTTCACTTGTCCGGGCAACATGGGTACGAGCAGTTCTTTTGGAAAATGAAAATGTTTCATTGGAGGTAACACCTCTTTTTGAAGAGTTGAATCCTGAAGTTAGGCCATTTCTCGAACAGTATCGATCCGAGAGTGACAAAGATGCTCGTCGATTTACAGCAGTTTATTTCTTGTTGAAATTTCCAGGCCTTAAACCACATATTCAGATCGGAGTGAGTCGTTCAACACCTTTGAATAAGATAAATGATTTGCGTGATAACTGGTGGTACCCCAATGATCTGGCAATCGAAGCATCAGACGCAGATGTTTATTGTTATAGCTATAATAGTTCTCGCAACCAAAACGGGAATCTATCGACTAATCCTGCACCGTCTTTCATAACAAAAGCTGACAGACAAACTGCAATGGATGAAACAAAAAAATTGTCATCTCTCCCAGGAGGGCCTAATTTTCTAATTAAGATTGTAAATAAATGGGCAAATGATCACCCACAGGATACTCGTGTCCCTGAAGCCCTTCATCTGGCTGTTCGAGCATCACGGTTTGGCTGTCACGATGAAATGACATCGAAACTTTCAAAAGAAGCATTCAAAATACTTCATAAACAATATGCCAAAACAATATGGGCTGAGCAGACGAAATACTATTACTAATACCGTAGCTCAAAATGTATATATGAATGGCAACGGCACATAACACGCATAAAAATGTCTAACAGAATTATCAGTACTAAAACAAAAAAGACACAAGCTAACGCTTGTTGTTTACAGGAAATAATCTGCATAGCTTTTGGAATCCTGCGAGACTTTAAGATAGAATCAAGCGTGCGCTTGTGTTTGTAGAAAGATGTCTGCGTCGCTATTAGTTGTCCAGCTTCGCGGGATATCATTCTCATGCGGCTGTACGAAACGTTAAGTTTAATATAAAAAGAGCAGAGCAACTATGAATACGAAATTGATAATAATTATTGGATTTTCTTACTTATATGGATTCTTTGAGCTTTTTATGAACTTCAGGCAACGAAGAAAAAGTAATGTTATAAATTCTGGCGACAAAGGGAGTTTACGGTTATTATATATTCTCATTACGGTTGGATATGTTCTGTCGTTTTCAATAGGGTCAACAAAAATAGGCAGGATTTATCATTGGGATACTCTTTTTGCAATTGGAGTTGTATTGATTGTGATAGGACTCGTTATCAGAATACAGTCGATATGGACTCTCAAACAATACTTTACGTATTCAGTGGCTAAAATTGAGAACCACAAATTAATTGAAACAGGATTATATAAAAGCATTAGACATCCAGGATATTTAGGACAATTAATTATTTTTATCGGGATTTCGACTTTATTGTCGAATTGGTTATCAATTGTATTCATGATAATTCCGATTGCTATTGGATACATTTACCGAATAAAAATAGAAGAAAGATTTATGATTGAGCAGATAGGAGAAAATTATTTGAATTATATAAATCGGACAAAAAGATTAATACCAATGATATATTAAGAATACGCTGTGCCTCACGAAGGCTCATATGCCATGCGCATCACTCGCAGCATGTTCTGGAACAATCGAGAAGAACGACACAACATAAATAAACAGATACTATGATAGAAAAACTTCTTCCTACGACACATCATGCAGAAGAAACACTTCGCAGGTCTATTGTAAAGACCATGAGTTATAGAGCGGCTATTTTAATTCTCGACTTCACCGCAATTTATCTATTTACCGGACAAATAAAAGTAGCATTGGGTTTTATGATTGTGAGCAATATCTACACTACGCTTGGTTATTTTTTTCACGAGAGAATTTGGGATAAAATAAAGTGGGGTAAAATAATTTATAAGAGGGCTGATGAACAATAGACTGACACGATCTCAAGAGACAAATGCCAGCCGCTCACAACGGCTCATACGCAATGCGGGTTTCGGATGCAGGCGCATGGTATATCACCGCGCTACGTTAAACGGCGTTTTTAAAAAAGGAATATTAAAATGAACCAACTCCCTTCAGCTTTTTGGAGCGTCTCCGTGTCCGAGATGCTCCAACAACTTGAAACGGCTAAGGGTGGATTGACGGACGATGAAGCCAGTCAGCGGCTCGCACGCTATGGCGCTAATCTCCTCAAGCCCCCAAAGCGGTCGGATGTATTGTCGCTCCTGCTCAACCAATTCAAAAGTCCGATCATCCTCATCCTTTTCTTTGCAACGGGGTTGTCATTTTTTCTCCATGATCCGGTCGATGCCATTATTATTCTTTCCATCGTCCTCATCAGCGGCTTGCTCGGGTTTTGGCAGGAGCGCGGTGCATCAAACGCCGTCGCGAAATTGCTTTCCATCGTACAGATTAAAGCGGCGGTGCTGCGTGATGGAAGCTCCAAAGAAATTCCAGTTGAAGAGATTGTGCCGGGCGATATCGTCATCCTGAACGCCGGCGATATTGTTCCCGGTGACGGGCTGGTTCAAGAATCTAAAGATCTTTTCGTAGATGAAGCCATGCTCACGGGTGAAACTTTTCCGGCGGAAAAGGTGGTGGCACTGCTGCCGGCAGAGACACTGCTGGGTCAGCGGACAAACGCGCTTTGGATGGGAACCCATGTGGTGAGCGGCAGCGCAACGGCACTCATTGTACGCACCGGCAAAGAAACCGAGTTCGGCAAAGTGTCCGAGCGGCTAAAACTCAGGCCTCAGGAAACGGATTTTGAACATGGCATCCGGCGATTCGGCTATTTTCTCATGGAAGTCACGCTGGTGTTAGTGGTTGCCATCTTTGCCATCAATGTCTATTTGGCGCGTCCAGTTCTGGACTCATTTCTCTTCTCGCTCGCACTCGCTGTTGGACTAACACCGCAACTCCTACCAGCGATTATCAGCATCAACCTTTCCCATGGCGCCAAACGGATGGCTCAAAAGAAGGTCATCGTCAAGCGGCTCGCATCGATTGAAAACTTTGGTAGTATGAATGTGATCTGCTCGGATAAAACAGGTACTCTCACCGAAGGAATCGTGCACGTTCAATCCGCTTGTAATGTGGAAGGCGCTCCAAGCGATAAAGTCCTTCTTCACGCTTATCTCAATGCTTTTTATGAAACAGGATTTACGAACCCGATCGATGAAGCTATCCGCACTCATCGCCAGTTTGACTTGTCCGGTTACCAGAAGCAAGACGAAATCCCGTATGATTTTCTTCGTAAGCGATTGAGTATCCTGGTTTCACATGATAATAATCATCTGATGATAACCAAAGGAGCTTTGAAAAACATTCTTGATGTCTGCTCAACAGTTGAAACCGCAAATGGAAATATCGCCGATATCTCGACTGTAAAAGACCAAATCCAAAAACACTTTGAAGAATTCAGTAATAAGGGCTCTCGAACTCTTGGTGTTTCATATAGAAATATGGGTTCGGAGTCGCGCATCAGCAAAGACCATGAATCGAACATGACATTTTTAGGATTTCTCGTTCTTTTTGATCCGCCCAAACCCAATATCATCGAGACGATTACCAGCCTTAAGAACCTCGGCGTTGCGCTCAAGATCATTACGGGCGACAATCACCTCGTCGCTGCCAACGTCAGTCAGCAAATGGGATTGTCGGACACAAAAATCCTCATGGGTCATGACCTCCGTCAATTAAGCGATGCCGCATTGCTCAAACGTGTGTCGGATGTGGATGTCTTTGCTGAAATTGAACCTAATCAAAAAGAGCGTATCATCCTCGCCCTCAAGAAGGCTGGAAATGTCGTAGGGTACATGGGCGACGGTATGAATGATGCCTCGGCGCTTCATGCTGCCGATGTCGGTATTTCCGTCGATGGCGCGGCTGATGTTGCCAAGGATGCAGCGGATATCGTCTTACTCGAAAAGGACCTGGGTGTTTTGGTGCAGGGTGTGCGCGAAGGACGGGCGACCTTTGCCAACACACTCAAGTATGTGTTCATGGCAACCAGCGCAAATTTCGGAAACATGTTCAGCATGGCTGGAGTATCCCTCATTCTGCCGTTTCTCCCATTACTGCCCAAGCAGATTCTACTGACCAATCTCATGACGGATTTCCCGGAGATGACTATTGCAACCGATAGTGTTGATAAAGAAATGATTGACTATCCGCGGCGATGGGACATTAAGGCAATCCGTAAGTTTATGATTACATTTGGCATTGTGAGTTCGGTGTTTGATTTTCTCACTTTTGGCGTACTTCTGCTCGTCCTTCATGCTACTCAGGTTCAATTCAGAACCGGTTGGTTTCTGGAATCTGTTGTCTCAGCGTCATTGATTGTGCTCGTAATTCGAAGTCGAAGACCTTCCTTCAAGAGTCGGCCGGGGAAATATTTATTAATGGCAACTCTGTCAATTGTTGTTATAACGGTGATTGTACCCTTTACCCCATTTGCTAAGATTTTTGGATTCAGCCCGCTGCCGTTTTCATTCCTTCTGCTCATCGGGATCATTGTATTGTTATACATTATCGCAGCGGAAATGACGAAGACGGTTTTCTACAAGAAGGTGAAATTTTGAAGAGGAAATATATGAAAGACTGGAAGCGTCGCCTAACACGCATAAAAATGAATTACAAATCAACTGTATTGAAGTCAGACATTTCGCTCGTTGACACATTGCTCCAAGCGCAGAGAAAGGAAAATTAGACGTCCCTGCGAACCGTTAGCTGAAATGCTTCCAACAAGCATAGGAAAACACGCAGATGAATTTAGGCAACATCATTATAACAGTTTCTGTCTTTTGGATAGGATCGGAGATTATTTTAGCTCGAACGAGACGCTCTCAATCAACGGATAGGCGATTTGATAAATCTTCGCTCCGTATATTGTGGATAACCATTGCTCTCTCCGTGAATATTGGCGTCCTTCTCAGCTTTCAGCGGATTGGATACATTGGAAATGATTCTCTTCTATTTCCGTTTGCCGGTCTGGTTCTCATTGTTTGTGGTCTGCTTATCCGCTGGTTAGCCATTATTTCTCTAAAACATCAATTCACGGTAGACATATCGATCACAAGAAATCATCAATTAGTCACGAAAGGAATTTATCGTTTTGTCCGTCATCCGGCATACGCGGGCAGTCTGCTTTCATTCTTTGGGCTTGGGCTATTTTTCTCTAATTATCTCAGCATACTTATCATTTTTCTCCCGATATGCGCAGCTTTTCTCTACAGGATCCGCGTTGAGGAAAAAGCTCTTCTTGATAATTTCGGTGAAGAGTACGTCAACTACTGTGCATTGACCAAGCGATTAATTCCTGGAATCTTTTAAATGGCTACACTTGACGGCTTCTTTGAAGGACCAAACAAAGGATTTGAATAGCATAACGTGGATGAAGAATTTAATGAATATGCCATCGGTTTGCTCAATTCAGTGGAAATTCTATTCTTTGGACGAGTCACGTATCAACACATGGCAGGTTACCGACCATCCTCTTCTGCGGCTTTTACGATTGGTTCTATTTTAAAAAGATAGTGTCGGTCTGTTTTTATAAAAAGAGATATTCTATTCTTCCTCTTCAAGCATTCTGTGAAGCATCGCGACAATTTCCGGAGTATTGTACGGTTTCTGGATAAAATTCTCTGCACCAGATTTAATAATCTCTTCTTTCACGTTCGGGTGAAAATACCCGCTTGCAAGAATTCCTTTTAATTCTGGATTAATTTTCTTCATTCTGAGAAATGCATCCCAACCGCCAAGGTAAGGCAAACCGAGATCGGAAAGGACGACTCCAATACTCTCTTTGTTCTTTGTGAATACTTCTATGGCATCTAAACCATCAGTCGCTGTGAGCACTTTAAAACCATGTGCTTCAAGCATCGTTTTCAGAAGTTCCCGCAGACTATCATCGTCTTCAACAACAAGGACTGCATTGCGTGTTTTCAAGACCCCCTTCTTTCTTTGTTTCTTTTTCCGCATTATGCAGTTTTGTCGTTTACTTCTTATCGGTATATCAAATAGTGGAAGGTTGAAGCTTTGAGACAGCCCCGATCCGTGAAATAAATCTCTTACATTTGAAGAACAACTAAGATAGTTTCTTTCTAAAAATATACTTCGGATGCTTCTATGTCAAGGTTTTTCTCTTCTCCGGTCTCTTTTTATTCACCTGAAATGTGCCCAGGCAGAAGAATACCCTCTTTTCCCCTTTTTCTTAGTATTTTTTTGTCATAGTTCGTACGCTATGCGGTGAAATCTTTCGTGTTCTCCTTTGCCCGTTTCCCGTTCTTCTAACTCGTTAAATGCTCTTTCCAGAGAGCTTTGATCTTTCGGTGTCAAGTATCTGCCGCTCATCGGAAAAAGAACGTTATTTTCCTTAGCAATATGAGCGCGCAGAAGTTCAATGTATTGACGTATGAACTGTGTGATTCTTCCGGCTGCATCTATTTTTCCTAATTTATGATCGTAAAGTGCTTGTTCCAAGCTGCGAATGAGTTCTCGTCCGACGCTGTGCTCGTGAAGCATAACTGCAATCGGCCCTTGTTCCTTTGACATTCCCCGTTCCTGCAGCCGCGAAAAGAGGTGTCTCTCCTCTTTCTCATGGTGACAACCATCTGTAAAGTTGCGGGAAAAATCGATAATCTTCTCAACCTTGCCTGTATCTACTTGATGCGTCGATTCGAAAGTCTGCACCAATCGTTCAGCGCCTTCAAGCATCTTGAGCACGATTGTATGCTCGTGCATAAGTATTTCTGTTGGTTTCATGTGTGTCTCATTTCTGTTTGTCAATCATAATTTCTAATCCCAAATTCCTTTTCTCTAATCTATCTCTACTTCGCTTTCTTCAAAGAATGTCCCGTTACTAATCCAAAAACAAATAGCACCAGGGCAATAGAACCAAGCGCGAAGATCGTATCACCAAAAATCCTTGACCACTTGAATGCCTGCACAACCGGTGTATTGAGGAATTCGGCACTGCGTGCATACCAGTACCCATATTTCACCGAAGCCCACGTTTGCATAAGACCGACCGGCAGTAAACTCCCCACAACCATCGCCATCAAACCTATGTTGAGAGACCAAAAAGAGAACTTCAGCATTTTTTCCTTCCATTCTTTTTGTATCCACATTACGCGTAAACAGAAGAGCATCAACCCGATGCCGAGCATCCCATAAACTCCGAATAATGCAGCATGTGCATGAACAGGTGTTGTGTTCAATCCTTGCATATAGTAGAGTGCAATCGGCGGGTTGATCATAAAACCAAATAACCCTGCTCCGACCATATTCCAAAAGGCAACTGAAATAAAGAAATATATTGGCCATTTGTATCGTTGTACCCATTCCGCAGCACGAGAAAGTTGCAGATTTTCCCATGCTTCAAATCCGGCTAGTACAAGCGGAACCACTTCGAGCGCGCTGAACACGGCACCAAACGCAAGCACTGGGGTTGGAGTACCGGAAAAATAAAGATGGTGCAGAGTACCGATGATACCCCCAGATAGATAGACGGTCGAAGAAAGGATTACAGCCATATTTGCAGTTTGTACGCGGATCAATTTCAATCGAGCAAACATGAAAATGATAACCACCGTCGCAAAGACTTCAAAAAATCCTTCTACCCACAAATGCACAACCCACCATCTCCAATATTCTGCGATGGCAAGATTCGTATGTTTCCCCCACATCAAACCTGCCAAGTAAAATCCACCTATGGCAACGGCAGAAATGAGAAATAAAACCAGGAGTGATTTATGTTCATCGTTGCTGCGTATGGCAACAAGAACGTTTCGACCGATCAAATATACCCAGAGCAGTAAACCAACAGAGAGGGCAATTTGCCATACCCGGCCAAGATCAATATATTCATATCCCTGATGACCAAAATAAAACCACATATCTCCGGATAATTTGTGGTTGATGCTGAGCAATTCTCCAACGAGCGAACCAACCACGACAAGAAGTAATGCACCGAAAAGAACATTAACGCCTAACCTCTGTCCTTTCATTTCTACCCTACTGACCGCCGGAGCAATATATAACCCCGCCGCGAGCCATGCAGTTGCAATCCAGAAAATACCGAGTTGAACGTGCCATGTCCGAGTTAATACATACGGGAGCCACTTGCTCATCGGGATGCCATAGAACCCATTTCCTTCCACTCCATAATGTGCCGTAATAATTCCGACAAGAATCTGCACAAGGATCAATCCCGACACAACAAAGAAGTACTTGAGTGTGGCCTTCTGAGACGGGGTATGCTCGCTGTTAAATAATGGATCTGATTTCGGAACTATCTCTGGCAGTGTTTCAGTTGAATGTGAAATGTGGTACCACACCATCGCTCCGATGCCGGCCAAGAGAAGAATAATACTGACACCCGTCCACACAACTGCATCAGCTGTGGGATGGTTATTGACTAAATCTTCATGTGGCCAGTTGCTTGTGTAGGTTACTTCATCGTCCGGTCTATTGGTCGATGCTGCCCATGAAGTCCAGAAAAAAAACGCCGAGAGTTGGCGAAGTTTTACAGGATCACTGAGCGCTCCGCTTGGAATTGCGTACTCGGACTTACCCTCTGAGAATACCTGTGAAAAGTGCTTCGTGTTTGCTTCAAATGCTGCCGCACGAATTGGATCTATCACAATATTTCCTGTCACTGCATTATATGTATTCTTTCGCATCAACTCTGCAAGACGTGATTGCAGCATCGCTTTTTGTTCCGGAAGTAATTCATCATACTTTTTTCCATAGATGCTGTTTGCCCAAGCATTCAGGATAAATTCGCACTCACGATGGAGCCAATCGGCCGACCAATCAGGTGCCACATAACTGCCGTGCCCCCACACAGAACCAAGTTCCATACCTCCCATCGCCTGCCAAACATTCTGTCCTTCTCCGATCTCACCTTCTGCAATTATGATTTTTCCATCAGACGTGACGACTGTCTCCGGTATTGGCGGTTTTTCCTGATAGATCCGCCATCCTGCCCATCCTAAAACCATGAATCCAATAAGATTAACTGCAGCAAATGCTACCCAATAACGTTTCATAGATCACTCCTGTATAATGCAATTTTATTGATCTAAACTATCGGTTTATTATTGTGCGATGACAACCAAGTCCTTCGATGAATATCCATTATAAGCATTCAGCGCCATCGTGCCGAATAGTTCTACGTTATGAAATCCGGCATCTTTTAAACTGCGAACGATATCCGATGACCGCCAAGGAAAGAGCCGAACAGAATTCAGAGAATGTTCCATTTGTCCGCCGCTCTTTTGTATGGTCAAGATATTAAATACGATGCTCTCTCTTTCGTAATCATAAAACCGAACAAATATTTTATCATTCACTTCCTTGACGTTGAGAATTCGTTCGCGGAAATTAAGGATACGGTCGTAATTCAGCAACTGCAGGAATACTCGTCCACCGGAATTCAATAGTTCGCAAAAACTCTTGAATGACTGAATAAGTTCTTCCTCTGTTAATACATGCGGGAGTGTATTGCCAAGACAGAAGACCGCATCGAATTTATTATGCACAGACTCATTCATGCCTTGAAAAGACGTTTGAATTGTGTCAACCTGAACGCTCATGTGTTCTGCATTTCGTTTTGCTTGCCGGAGCATTTGCTCCGAAATATCCGTGGCTGTCACGTGCAGTCCGAGTTGAGCAAGCAGAATTGAATGGAATCCCGTGCCGCATCCCGCATCGAGGACGATCTTCATATCGTATTTTTGAACGAGCATCTGAAAAGTCGAACGTTCTTTATCGAAGCGCTCTGCGAATCCCGTTAATTCGTCGTATTCATTCGCAAGCGAATCATAGAATTGCACTGGACCTCCATCCATCTTTTCACTATCCATTGGAACCATCACCAGGTGCTACACTTCTTGAGTCGTAAATAATTTATCCTAAAAATTTGTTGAACATTCACTCCGAATGCCAGAAGAACAACCATAGTCGTTACCACTGCTGATAGTCCTCTGATATGTAATTTCTTTACATCGAAAGCATAAACATTTCAGTGGTGGAAATAGTTTCTCGCATTAGAAAGGAAATTCTTGCGAGCTATCGAAGGATGATTCTGCCTTTTTGGACTGCGACTTCTTTGCCTTCTGATGGATTTGATTGGCACTCACATAGATAGCTTTGCTCGGTTGAACAGGACAGGCATGTTCACAGGCTCCGCATCCAATGCAGATTTCGTTATTGACTTCTGGGACCATAAGCTTTTTCTCATACGGAACCATTTTTACAGCTTTGGTCGGACAATGTTCCGAACATGCTCCGCAATCTTTTTTCTTTGAAACAACGATACAATCATCTTTAATAAATTGCGCTCTTCCGATCTGTACTTCTTTTTTTGAAGATACATCAAGCGGCAGAATTGCGCCGGTCGGACATACCTGGCTGCAAAGAACACAATCGAAGTTGCAGTAGCTGGCATCATAATTCATTTTCGGCTGAAAGACACCTGCAATTCCATATTCAAGGAAGGACGGGAGCAACACTTGCGTTGGACACGAACTGATGCACAGATGACAAGCCGTGCAAAGAGTGGAAAATCTCTCCACGCCCAACGATCCGGGCGGCGAAATCGGATGTTTACGATTTTCGTTAAATCCATTTTGACTTTTTTCTACTACACTCTTAAATCCAACATCAGGCATCAGAAAACCAAGTGCAGGTAAAACTGAAATCTTTAATACATTTCGCCTTCCGCTGTCTGCTTCTTTGGATGTGTCTGATAGTTTTGTCCATCTTCCTTTATAACTGATGCCTATCGTCGGACAAGCAGCAAGGCAATTGAAACAACCTATGCATGCAGCGAAATCAATTTCCATTGAACTGCTCTGAATGCAGTTTGCCTTGCAGACTCGTTCACACAATCCGCATTCTTTACAATTATTTTCGTCGATCACAATTTTGAAAAATGAGAACCTTGAGACTAGCCCCAGAAAGGCTCCAGCCGGACAAAGCAAATTACAAAACAACCTTCCGTGATTGTACGAGAGATACGTCACCACCGCTAAAATACTGAGAGAAGCGAGCACGGAAACAGGGTTGATGTGAAGAATTGGAATTTGAAAGAGAAACATAAAACCGAAGAGTCCAAGAATATATCCGAACACATTATTTGCTAACACAACAAAAGGACTCATCAGGTTAGAAAGGATACGACCGTAATTGCTAAACGGTTCGAATAAATTCAGCAGGATCACACTTCCAGAGAACGCAAGAATTCCCGTAAGAACAAATAAGGAGTAGTGCAAAATATAATGCTGTTCTTTATATCGAAACCGACGGCGTCTATTCATTCGCTTCGCAATACGGATGACAATATCCTGTAAAATCCCAAGCGGACAGAGAGTAGAACAATAGACTCTGCCAAAGAGAACGGTTATGACCAAAACAAAGAAGAGTCCAAATGACGCACTGCTTAACACGACCAATGTTCGCATGAATGATGGTACGAGCTGTGTCGATACGAAGAACGTATGTATTCCAATAGGAATGACATTACCGAGGTCAAGAAAGAGAAGGGTTAATGCAAGAAAAAATATTATCGCAACAACAATGCGAATTCGTTTTAACCACTGCAAGCGGTCACCTTATACACTCAGCCGCTTAATGCGAAGATTTTCCAAATCCATTCTACCAATTTTTTGATCTGCAGCTATCTGAATATATCGCACATCAGCCGGATCCATGCCAAAAAGTTTCGCAGAAGCAGTGTCGATCGCGACCATATCCGTGGAAATGAGAAGCGATTTCATCGTCACAACATCTTCCACGGAAACACCGCGAGGACCGTTTTGCTTCATGACATAATAGGCATCAACAATATTCAAGTTCGGCTTGCGATAGGTGGCATAATCTGCAATGCATTGGTGCAGATCAGTTCGATGCCAGGTTCCCCTATCCCATACATTTCCCATCTGATTTTTCATTGTAATGGTCAAGCGCGCTCCGCCATGATTTTTTAAAATAGGAACATTAATAAAGACATCTGAGCTGAGAAGCAGCTCGTGCTCTTTGGCTTTCGTGATACTCTTGCCTGTAGGAATCGATATTTCGTGGTAATATCCTTCGGTATGTCCCGGCGCAATTTTCCCCCCTGCATCTTTGACTGCCGATTCAATCCCGCTGTTTTTATAGCACCGCTGCCAATTATCGCATGTATGATCAAANNATCCCAGCCAATATTAGGTTTGACGACAACCTTCTGCCCTTTCTTTACAAACTTCCCAATTCCACCAAAAGCTTCCATCCCCTTTTTTAGCATGACATCCGGTTCACCCCCTCTAACTGCAACCAAGTCAAACGGAAGATCATTAGCCGCATACGGAGCAGCGAAAAGATTTTGGTATTTACCGGCAAGTGCTGCACCAACGACGACAGATGCACCTAAACCTTTTTTGAAAAAAGTTCTACGATCCATACTCTACCTCTTATTCTAAGAACTGTCTTGCTTCCGACTTAATCTCTCTTGCTTTCTATGGCTGATTCACTTTTCGAAAATAATGGTGTGCAATTGTCGCTGCGCCAATAATTTTCACGGCATCCCACCATGAGAAAATGAGAAATCCCGCCTGAACAGAATGAACCCAGTTATGTACATAGATGATATTCAGTTGAATCGTACCGATGGTAAAGATGATAAAAGAGCCAATAACCATTGAGACCATCATCCACCAGAATTCCTGGCGAAGCCTCGCAAGATAACCGATGACAAAAGCTGCAATCGGAAATGATACCAGATATCCTCCTGTTGGACCTAAGATTCTTGAGAGCCCAAATGCTCCGCCAGAAAAGACCGGCATACCGATGGCACGNNGTGGCACCAAGGATCAAATAAAGTCCCATACTCGCCGCTCCATTGCGTTTTCCGAGAAGCGCACCCGCCAAGAGAACAAAAAATGTTTGTAACGTATAAGGAACCGGTTGATTCGGTATCTCAATTTGTGCACCGATTGCTGCGAGGATAGAAAATGTAATCACCCAAAAGGCTTGCACACTCGCTCGTTCGTCTGGCAAGCTGAGTTCTCTTATAGTAGTATTGTTCCGTTTTATGAGCATATGGGTCTCCGCAGTTTTTTATGTTTTCATAAGGCAAATTAGATAAATGTGGCAAGAAAATCAAACTTTTGCAGTGTTCTTTTCTTGTTTGACTTACAAGCGTTTTTTCAATATATTTTAATTCCAACTCAATTGGAGTTGGTTTTTTTATGACAGTTTCATCGATGGAATTGGAGTTCGTTTTTGTTTTTTATGGATAGAATACCTCGCTTGCTGGGATACTCTCAGACACTGCTTCATTGACAGATGAACCACAAAAATGATTGGGGTGTAGCCAAGTGGTAAGGCAGCGGCCTTTGGAGCCGCCACTCCCAGGTTCGAATCCTGGCACCCCAGCAATGAGCATAATCATCAAGATGGTGCTGGTTCGTACCATTCTATGAATTGAAAGAAATAATGGCTACTAGCGAAAGGAAGTTGATGAGCGAGTTGAAGATTTTCTCGGGACGATCAAACCGCCCGTTAGCGGAACAAATTTGCACTAAAGCAAAGATCCCGCTTGGAGAAGTCGCCTTCCAGACATTCAGCGATGGTGAACTCTGGGTCAAGTTTATCGAAAACATTCGCGGTGACGATGTCTTTATCATTCAACCGACACAGCCGCCAGCGGAGAATTTGATGGAGTTGTTGATCATGCTGGATGCAGCAAAACGAGCATCGGCAAAACGTGTCACGGCGGTCATTCCGTATTTTGGATATGCTCGTCAGGATCGAAAAGACCAGCCGCGCGTCTCGATCAGCGCAAAGCTTGTTGCTAATTTGATCACAAAGGCAGGTGCTGATCGCGTGATCACGATGGATTTGCATACAGCACAGATCCAAGGATTCTTTGATATACCAATGGACCATTTATATTCGTCGGCAGTGTTGATCGAGTGTTTTACGAAGATGGATAATTCTAATCTTGCTGTCGCTTCACCTGATGTTGGAAGCATTAAGATGGCGCGTTCGTACGCCAAACGACTTGGCTGCGAGTTGATTCTGATCGATAAACGGCGGCCGAAAGCAAACGAAGCCGAGGTATTGAATATCATCGGTAATGTTGATAATAAAAATATTCTTATTGTTGACGATTTAATCGATACGGGCGGTACGTTCGTCAACGCTGCGCAAGCATTGAGAAAAAATGGAGCAAAAGAGATTTTTGGTGCATGTACACATCCTATCTTGTCCGGAACGGCATATAAACGGATCGAAGAATCGGTCGTCAAGGAACTCATTGTTACTGATACACTTCCATTGAAACAAAAGTGCGCCAAGATCAAAGTTCGCTCAACGGCGAACATCTTTGCTCAAGCGATTCTCCGAACACATCGGAATGAATCCATCAGTTCACTATTTGATGTTGATAAAGATAAGTCTTAACGAGGAGATACACGATGTCTGAAATAACTATAACCGCGGAAATCCGAAAGGATGTCGGCAAACGCTCACGTGCACTTCGTGGAACCGGCAAAGTGCCTGGAATCTACTATGGACACGGACAACAAAATATTCCGGTGTTATTGTCGGAAATATCACTCAAGCCGTTATACACAACTTCGGCAATGCATGTCATCAATCTGAAGTTGAATGATGGTTCATCCCATATGTGCGTCTTGAGAGATGTGCAACTCGATCCGGTGACCGAGTCGCCCGTGCATTTTGATTTGTTTGGTTTGAATCAGAACGAATCACTGACCGTCGAAGTGCCGGTCAAGTTGACAGGCGGCATTCCGAAAGGCGTCCGGGAAGGCGGAATCCTGCAGCATATTTTACATAAGCTGAAAGTCTCGTGCTTGCCAAAGAATATTCCGGACCATATAGAGATTAATGTAGGAGAGTTGGAGATCAATCGTTCTGTTCACGTGAAGGATCTGAAAATTCCAGATGTGAAAATTCTGGAAAATGAGACCAGTACGGTTGTCGCTGTTGTTCCGCCTGTTGTGGTGAAAGAAGCCGAAGTGGCTGCTGTTGCTGCACCTACGACTGAAGCACTCGCTGAGCCAGAAGTTATAGCAAAGGGTAAAAAGCCTGAAGAAGGTGCTGAAGTAGCGGACGAGAAGAAGAAACCTGAAGAGAAAAAGAAACTTGAAGAAAAAAAGAAACCTGAAGAGAAAAAGAAATAATCTTCTATTCGTCTTTGAGATTTGATGTATTGCATCGTTGGTTTGGGAAATCACGGAAGTGAGTATATACAGACTCGCCACAATGTGGGTTTCCTGGTCGTCGATGAGTTTGCTGCCGTAACAGGTGTCGCTTTTCGCCCCGGCAAAGGGGATTACTGGTTTGCGCGGTGTTCTTTGAATAACATAGAAGTTGCATTATTGAAACCAGCAACCTTCATGAACAACAGTGGAATAGCTGTTCAGGAATTTCTGGAACAACAGGAAATTCCGTTGGATAGTTTACTCGTGGTATGCGATGATTTCCAATTGCCCCTGGGTACAATTCGACTGCGGCAGAATGGAACCGATGGTGGACACAATGGATTATCGTCTGTCATTTATCATTTACAGACGGATCAGTTTGCCAGACTTCGCTGCGGTATTGCATCTGCAATGATGCCTGCAGAAAAAACCAAGATGAAGGATTTTGTGCTCGAACAGTTTTCCGAATCCGAGCTTCCGAACGTGAAGTTGATGGTTGAACGAGCACGCGACGCTTGTATATCGTACATCAAGGATGGTAGAGATCGGGCAATGAAATGATTCAATATTAAATCAAGTGAAGAAAGTAGTTAAATAACCCTGCCCTCTTGTCGGAACGTATCTCCCGATTGAGCGGGTCATCATTATCACAAGTCCAAAGGGAACATATCTATGTCACAGAAGCAAAAGATCTACGAGACGACGTTCATTGTGAACGCCGGCCTCGATGACCCACAGATCGACGCCATTATCGACAAGGTGAAAGAACTCATCATCAAGCATGGCGGCGAAATTATGGAGTTGGCAAAATGGGGGCGCAAGCGATTTGCGTATCCTATTAAAAAGAAAAACAACGGATTCTATGTGTTGTGCGAGTTCACCTCGAGCGGTGACATCGTGGCAAGACTTGAACGCCATTTCCAACTCGATGAGAACATCATTCGATTTCTCATTATTGCGTTGGATAAGAAGGCATTGCAGGCTCGCATCTCAGCAAGCGATCTCATGAAACAATTGGCTCCTGCCGCTGTTCCATCTACAAGCGCTTCCCCTCTGGTGGTTCTCACCGAGGGCATCGCGCAGGTTCCAGAAGCCCCAACCCAAAGCAACGTATGATTCTCACGACGATAGATAAGGAAGGATATACATTATGGCTATGACACAGCGTTCATCAAATCCACGGGGACCGCAACGAGGAGGATCGCAAGGAGGTTCGCAACGAGGAGGATCACAAGGAGGGCCACAACGCGGCGGATATCGACGCGATGCTTCTCCGAACGGTCAGCGTTCCACAAATCGACAACAACTGCAGCGAAAAAAACGAACGTGCAGATTCTGCGACGCAAAGGATGTCTATATTGACTATAAAAACGAGAAACGTCTTCAACGCTTCGTGTCCGAACAAGGAAAGATCATTCCTCGCCGAATCACAGGTACTTGCACTCGCCATCAACGTCAACTTGTAAACGCCATCAAACGTGCCCGGCATCTTGCATTGTTATCGTTTGTCAATGACGCTGTGAGTTAAGCAATTCTCATCATGATTTTTGTGTAAAAGGAGTATGTATTATGAAAGTGATATTAAGAAAAAACTCAGATAAGCTGGGCAATATGAGTGAGGTTGTATCTGTGAAAGACGGATATGCACGCAATTATCTCATTCCGCGCGGCATTGCGTACGAAGCCACAGAAGGCAGTTTGCGCCAGCTTGAGGAAGAACGCAAACAACAATCTCACTTCGTTGATAAAGAGCGCAAACAGGCTGAAACTCTTGCCGTACAACTTGAAAAGATTTCTATCACCATCAAGATGAAAGTTGGCGAGGAAGATAAGCTTTTTGGTTCCGTCACTTCTCAAATGATCGCCGACGCTCTTGTGGAAAAAGAGATCACTTTAGATAAACGGCATATTGAATTGGAAGAACCTCTCAAAGCTCTTGGTATTTATGATGTACCTGTCAAACTTGCTGGTGGCGTAATGGGCAAGATTAAGGTATGGATTGTGAGAGAATAGTCTTATGGTTTCACAAAAATACTTATAGAATACCGAAAAGGCAGCCTCATACGCTGCCTTTTTTCTTTTCTCTTTGGGGATTCTTTTTGTTAAAAGTAATGTTCTGTAGAATAGACAGCCGCTCTGAATGAACAATTGATTGAGTTTCTTTCAGTTATTTTATATTGAGATAGAGAGCATAAGACAAAAGAAATACTATGGAAGAAAAAAAACTTAGAAATCTTGATGAAGCCACCATTCGCTTCGCCGGCGATTCCGGCGACGGAATGCAGCTTGCTGGCACACAATTCACCAACACGACCGCCATTCTTGGAAACGATTTGAGCACCCTGCCTGATTATCCTGCTGAAATTCGTGCACCGCAAGGAACGACATCCGGCGTCAGCGGATTCCAAATCCACTTCGGCAGCACGGAGATCAACACCCCCGGTGATTCATGTGATATGCTTGTAGCGATGAACGCCGCCGCGCTTAAAGTCAATCTCCCCTCGCTCATCAAGGGCGGTTCCATTATCGCTAACACCGATGGTTTTAACGACAAGAACCTTAAGCTTGCAGGATATTCTTCCAATCCTCTGAAAGATGAATCCCTCTCAACCTATCAAGTATTTGAGGTGGACATTACAAAGTTGACCATAACGTCACTTCAAGAGATGAATCTTTCCAGCAAGCTCGTTGATCGCTCCAAAAATTTTTTTGCTCTCGGAATGATGTACTGGTTGTATGATCGCCCTCTGGAACCTACACTAAAATGGCTTGCCGAAAAGTTTGCCGACAAACCTGATATTCGTGAAGCAAATATACGAGTATTGAAGGCGGGGTGGAATTACGGCGAGACAACCGAACTCTTTAAAGTGCGTTATGCGGTTGCACCGGCACGACTTGCACCGGGGAAATACAGAAATATTACAGGCAACCAAGCAACTGCATGGGGTTTGATGGCGGCAGCTCAAAAGGCAAAAATCGATCTCTTCCTTGGCAGTTACCCTATTACGCCGGCGAGTGATATTTTACATGAACTTTCTATTTACAAGAATTTTCGTGTAAAAACGTTTCAGGCAGAAGACGAGATTGCAGGAATCACGTCTGCCATCGGTGCGTCTTTTGCCGGAGCGCTTGGTGCAACAACAACAAGCGGACCCGGATTCTCTTTGAAAACTGAAGCATTAGGACTTGCGGTGATGGTTGAATTGCCTCTTGTCGTTGTCAATGTTCAGCGCGGCGGTCCAAGCACCGGTTTACCAACGAAAACAGAACAAGCCGATTTACTTCAAGCCCTCTATGGACGCAATGGCGAAGCGCCAATTCCGGTCATTGCTGCTGCAACACCTTCTGATTGTTTCAATGCCATCTATGAATCTGTGCGCATCGCAATCAAGTATATGACTCCGGTTATCTGCCTAACGGATGGCTATCTCGGCAATGGTTCTGAGCCGTGGTTCATTCCTGATTATGAAAAACTTCCAGACATTTCTCCTCACTTCAGAACAGACCCTGAAGGATTTTTCCCGTATGAACGAGATGCGGTGACCCTTGCGCGACCATGGGCAATCCCCGGTACTCCGGGACTTGAACATCGTATCGGAGGTCTGGAAAAACAAAACATTTCAGGAAATATCAACTATGAACCTGAGAATCATGAACTTATGGTTCATTTGCGATCTGAAAAAGTGGCGCGAATTGCCAACGACATCCCACCGGCAGAAGTTGAAGGTGACCAACAGGGGGATGTTTTGGTTGTAGGCTGGGGAAGTACTTACGGAGCAATAAAAACCGCCGTGCAGCGCCATCGTGCAAAGGGACACCGTGTTTCACTTTTGCACTTGCGATATCTCAATCCAATGCAAAAGAATATTGGAGAAATCATCTCCCGGTTCAAAACGATTCTCGTACCTGAACTTAATTTAGGTCAACTCATCAAGATCATACGTGCCAATTACCTCGTGCCTGCGGTTGGACTCAATAAAGTACAAGGAGCACCATTTCTCGCCGAAGAGATTGAGTTAAAAATTGATGAGTTAATCAAAGGACATTGACCATGAATAACCTTATCGAAAATATCTCCCTGCAATCTCAACCGGGCAGCAAATTGAAATACACTGCAAAAGATTTCCAGAGTGATCAAGAAGTCCGGTGGTGTCCAGGATGCGGCGACTATTCCATCCTCGCACAAGCCCAGCGCATCATGCCTGATATCGGTATCCCGAAGCATCAAATTGTCTTCGTCTCCGGCATTGGTTGTTCCAGTCGTTTCCCCTATTATATGGATACGTACGGATTTCATGGAATTCACGGACGCGCCACGGCAATTGCCTCAGGTGTCAAACTTGCGCAACCCGATCTTTCCGTTTGGGTAGTTACCGGCGATGGTGACGGTATGAGTATAGGCGGCAACCATCTCATTCACCTCCTGCGCCGCAATATTGATGTCAATGTTCTTTTATTCAATAATCAGATATATGGATTGACCAAAGGACAATACTCGCCGACATCGGAAAAAGGAAAGATCACAAAATCGACGCCGTACGGTTCTCTTGATTATCCATTCAATCCTGCCTCGCTTGCACTCGGCGCCAGCGCAACATTCGTTGCACGTACGCTCGACCGTGATCCGAAGCATCTCCAATCGATCCTGAAACGCGCCCATGATCACAAGGGAACTTCGTTCGTCGAAATCTACCAAAACTGCAATGTGTTCAACGACGGCGCATTCTTGCAGTTCACAGAGAAAGAGACAAAAGACGATAGCGTGATATATCTCGAACATGGCAAACCGCTCGTCTTCGGCAAAGAGAAAGACAAAGGCATTCGCCTGAATGGATTTTCACCCGAAGTCGTATCACTTAAGGATGGCAAGGTTTCCATTCATGACCTGCTCGTGCATAACGAAACGGACACAACACTTTCCTTTATTCTGGCAGATATGACCTACCACTCTCATATGCCGCGTCCGCTGGGAGTGTTTCTTTCCATAGAACGCCCGACATACGAAAGCGAAATGCAGCGCCAGATCGAATTTGCAAAAGAGAAACGCGGCGAAGGAAATATGGCGAAACTTCTGAATTCAGGCGAAACTTGGACAATTCAATAATTTTTTAATATCTTGACCTGCGGGGTGTGGTTTCACAAATAGAATCACACCCTTCTTTCTGCCAATTTAGCACAAAATAAAGGGAACTCATTGCAACTCCCATTTGAAAAACTTCGTTTGATTATTGAATCGCATAAACGATTTGTCCTGACTTCCCATGTGAATCCTGACGGCGACGGTCTCGGCTCTGAAGTTGCTCTCGCCCATTATCTCGAATCTAAAGGCAAACAAGTTTCTATTTTGAATTGTAGTGCAACACCTGAGAACTATCTCTTTCTTCACAAACTTCACCCTATCTTTCAATTCGATCCGCCACGCCATGAAGATATTGTCGAGAATGCCGAAGTTATCATCTTACTGGATGCGAATGATCCGGACAGATTAGCTGCAATGACACCGTTCATTATGAAAAGTCATGCCATGAAGGTCTGCATCGACCACCATCCGGAGCCGGGCGAGTTTGCGGATCTGTATCTTTTAGATGAACAATCACCTGCGACCGGGGAAATCATTTATAACTTTATCTCTATGGCAGGCGGTACGATCGACCGCGTAACAGCGACGGCTCTCTACACAGCCATTATGACCGATACCGGTTCATTTCGGTACCAGAAGACCGATTCGGAAGTTCACACAATCGTTGCTCATCTTCTTCAAGCGGGAGCCGATCCTATTGTCATTTATGAACAGGTGTACGAACGTACCTCAGCAAAACGCATGCGATTGCTGGGAATGGCGCTCGCCAATATGCAGACAATGTACGATGGAAAGCTCGCCTACATTGTTCTCACAAGCAAAATGTTTGAAGCCACCGGCACATCAGAAGCAGACACTGATGCCTTTGTACCTTACACGTTGACGATCGATGGAGTTCAGATTGGATTGATGTTCTCAGAAATGGACAATATCGTCAAGGTGAGTTTTCGCTCTAAAGGTGATATTGCAATTAATGAATTAGCAAAAGAATTTGGCGGCAACGGGCATAAAAATGCAGCAGGCGCGCGTATTTCCAACGCAAAGCTCGACGATGTTATGCATCAAGCGCTAAAAAGTGCAGGTAAATTTGTGAAGTGAGAATATCAATACATCAAGGAAGTAACACCTATCAATAAAAAAGGCGCTTATAAATCCCGTAAGCACCTTTTTTCAAATCTGCAATATTTATCTAACTTTTTTTCTAATCTTTTCTTTTTTATTTTCTGATTTAATCCCAAAAGTGAATTGGGATTGATGTATTATCTACCCAATTTTGAACCTCAAATGGAGTCCTTGGGTAACCTACTGGCTGGCGCGTTTGAAGATTCAAATCCCAATCATAATCCTTTATGAATCCATGTCCATTTTGACCGACTATTTGTCGTGTGTCTTGTTGTACTCCACCAACAACATGAAGCGTTGCACTTACTCGACCACCGGGATTCTCAGAGCCAAAACCCGCACCTGCATCCTGGCAAAACATAGATGCATCAATAGTAACATCGCCGAGCGCAACACGACCAGAGTTATCATTATGATTAAGATATTGCGAAATCGTAATATTATTAGTTGAAACTATGCCTAACATATCATCGGAAACATTGGTTTGGTATTGAAAGGATGGTGGAGCATCTTTATAAACAACCGATGAATCAATCCATACTGAACTCAATCCTGAATTCACTCCGCTGCTGTTCTTTGAATCGACGCAGCCAAGAGTAATTTGTCCGTTTAATACTCCCTTTATATGAAGCTGTCCATCTTGAACAAGCAGAACACCGCTTGAAGTCAATGCCGCTGTTGAAGCATATGTTGTGCATTGTGGCACTGTACGACTTGGTGCGACAGTCATTAGTGTTGTAGAATTATTTGTCCATGCAGCTTGTTCATCTGAGCCTGTCGCTGCGACTCGTACAACTACTTGTCCAGTACTTAAGAATTGAACATACGTGTCTACACCTTGATAATATGCACCACCTTTCGCAGTCGATCCATAATTAGTCAGATCAGTAAGTTGAGTTGGTATCGAAATATCAGCATGACCGTATCCTTGTTCAAAATTTGGATGATCCGAACTACCATTCTTCAAAATAACACTTCCCTTTGATGTCACCTTGCGCTTAAAATCTGGATTTCCATTAATAGTTAAATTATCCTGTGTATGTAATCTGCCCCAGCATGTTTCACCTGTAATCCATTGAATTCCTTGTTCGTGCTGGCTATAAAAAACAAATTGAGCAAAAGCATTCCCTCTTACTCTTACATTTGTCGTACATGTTAATGCAGTAACCGAACCCCCGATATTGATCGGGTAACTTCCAATTACTCGTAAACTTTCTCCAACTTGTACACTTGCAGCATCTAACATTGGATATTGTACTGCCGTGAATGATGTCCCAACTTTTCCAAATATCTGTTGACCAGACAATAAAGTAATCATATTACTTCTCGCGGTATCGAGAAGGGCATTTGAAATAGCCAAATTGGCGCAGCTTTCCATAGTAAGTCCGGCTTGTTCGATGTCGGCATATCCACAATATTTTTCATATGCCGCTGAAGTTGCTGTCGACATTCTAAAACCCATCATCATAAAAATCATATTAAATACGATAATCATCATTAATGAAGTGCGTCCCATAACTTTTCTCCTTACATCTTTATTGTGGAAATTGAACCGAGTTATTCCTTGATACTGAACGTATTTGACGCCATACCATTTCATATTGTGAAGATCCACGAACAGTGTCGGACGTATACTCTTGCTTCATCTTAAAGGCACTCTCAAGTCTGATCAGCACTGATACTGGTCCAATATTTCCAGAATTTGGTGTAGAAAGATTAGTAATAGGAGTAACTACTGGAGCAGTAGGATCATAAACATTCCAATAGTTTATTGTGAACCGCGTAACTCCAAGATTCATCCGATTTGGTACGTTGTCGACAATCCTAGTTAAGTAATGAATATTGGTATTCATTGGGGGGATGGTATATGGCCCTGCTACCTGTGATTCAAATTTCCATTCCACTGTATTAATAACGCTAGATCCAGGTAAAACTGTTAAAAATATTAAATCATCTGTATCGGCTTTTTGTATTCCGCCATATGTTATTGTAGGATCTATTAAACTAACGCCAGACCCGACGTGCTTAAGATCATCTTCTAACATGGTAGTAAGCACAATCATATTCCTTTGAAGTAAATAACTTTGAGTATACGCGTAATTACTCTCCGAAGCGTTCGCATTAAGCTCAAGCGTCGCAATTAATAGCAGTCCAAAAGTTGTCAATGAACCCAAGATATCAAGAATTGTTGAAGTTCCCATAATTTTTCTCTATTTATAAAAGGCCAAAATGTATGACAATTTAATTATGTCAATACCTCCTGCATCCCCGGTGAATACTTGACGATTTACTGTGCTGCTCACACTAATATCCATCTCTTTTTGCCAAGTCATTGTTGCTGCTGCCGAGCCATCCTGGTTAACATAAAATACCGATGCTGTGACGTGGAAACTATCAACATCCGCTATTAAAGTGTCTTTCTGAAAATTATTATAATCATCGAAATCGTCAAACGATGTATCCTTACCAACCCATTCTTGGGGACCGGTTTTATTACGACCGCTGGCATTGGTTTCTATTCCTAAATTTCCTACCGCTGTTAACCATGTCGCTGGAATATTTGGTTCTCGTAGCATAGGAGTAGTTATATAGAGAAGTCCGCCAACTGTGTTTTCATCAAAATCCATTTCCGATGCTCTTTGAATATATGAAGTCCCTAAAGAAACAGCATAAATACCTAATTCTGTTTGCCGTAAAATTGTACCGTTGTTCAAATTATTTTTATTCACCGTGAAAACAGTTGTTCCAAAAAGAGCCAACGCGCATATTGTCAACATCATCTGTCCGGTATTCATATTTTCTCAATGCCTTTTTTATATTACTTAAAATCTTGTTATAGTATAAACTATCTCAATTTCATATTCAAGTGTTCAATCAACTCATTACTATTTCGTATCTTTACATCTTAATTTCTTCCTGCTTATATGTCTTTATTAAACTGCTTCAATATACAGCGAACATCCTTCAGTTATGTGACCTATATCAATGTATCGACCTTCGAATCTAAGATATTCGTTTCGGCGGTTACCATCATATTTTGTACCATAAAAAAAGAGGCAAAAATATAAAAAAATAAGCGATTATTTTTTCTTTCTTCGTGATCACAAATATTTTCTACAAACTTCCATAAAAAATAGGTAATTCAGGAAGTGGAGAAAGTAAAATGACGGTTTATCCAGAAATGCGCGATTTTGCTATGTTCCATGCCGCTATTGTCATCCCATCCCAAATTGTTCCGGTAGTAATACGGGTATCCACTTCATCCGGCATCAGAGATAGTATTTCGAACTCCTCCGTCTCATCCGGGGTCGGTGGAACTTCAGAAAGGTTTTTCGCAATGAAGACCCGGCAGAGTTCATCCGTTATGCCGTTATAGGGATTAAACTCGCCAACCATCTGCCAATCGCGTGTAATGAATCCTGCCTCTTCTTCAAGTTCATGCTTTGCGGTTTCTTCATAGGTGTGCCCATCCTTCACACCGCCGCAAGGAAGTTCCAGGCTTTCCCGGTCGTTCAAGTATCTATATTGATTTACGAAAACAATCCTGCCATCGTTTAATACCGGTACAACCATACTTGCCCCGTTAGTATGGACATAATGATATTCTCCTCGTTTCCCGCCTGGCAGTTCGGTTTCATCTTTTTTATAGGTCCACCAAGAATTACGAAAGAGAACAGTTTCGGATTTTTTTTTCCACGTTTTAAGAGGCATGTTTAGATAAGAGATTGAAGATCAGGGATTAGGAATTAGGGATTAGTGGTTTATCGTTTTTTTGATATTTCATTTCACATTTTACTTTTAGGGAATCTCAAAAAGTTCCAAATCACAAATTACAAATAGCAAACAAATTCTAACGATAAAAAACCAAACATAAAAAAATCATTTTTTCGATCATTTAGATTTGGGATTTGGTCATTGTTTGAAATTTATGCTTGTCCCAAAGGGACTCCTTTGGAGGAACTTGATTTATTAGAGGCGCCCTTTATTTTACCTTCCTTTTATGCTTCATACTTTTCCCTTTCGCGTTACTCAGCGTTCCGCGTTTTTTTGGGTGTACTTTTTTCATATCTGCCGTCTTCCTTCCACCGTCTCTCTTATCAAATCTTTTAAGTATTTTTTCCATTGTCTCACCGATTACAGCCGGACTATCGACGACGGTGATTCCGGCATTACGCATTGCCTTCATCTTTTCGTCAGCTGTTCCTTTTCCACCGGAGATAATAGCACCGGCATGTCCCATCCGGCGTCCCGGAGGTGCAGTGCGTCCAGCGATAAACCCGACAACCGGTTTCTTTACGTATTTTTTGATGTAGTCTGCTGCTTCCTCTTCTGCCGTTCCGCCAATCTCACCAATCATAATGATAGCATCTGTTTTCTTGTCTGCATGAAAAAGTTTTATCACATCGATGAACTGTGTTCCAATGATCGGATCGCCGCCAATGCCGACACAAGTAGATTGTCCGATATTTCGCTCTGTAAGCTGTGAGACCGCTTCGTAGGTTAAAGTTCCGCTTCGCGATACCACTCCAACTCGCCCCGGCTTATGAATGAAGCCGGGCATAATGCCGATCTTCGCTTCTCCCGGAGTAATCACACCCGGACAATTTGGTCCGACAAGCCGAACTCCTTTTCTTGATACATATTCGTGCACCTTCACCATATCACTTGTCGGAATCCCCTCGGTAATCGCCACGATGAGTTTGACTCCGGCGGCTGCAGATTCCATAATTGCATCGGCAGCAAAAGCCGCAGGAACAAAAATGATAGAAGCGTTTGCCCGCTCACTCTCCACCGCTTCTTTTACAGTATTGAACACCCGAACTGGACGCGGCAGCTGATCCTTCTCATTGCCTTGATAGAGTGTGCCGCCTTTTCCCGGTGTAACACCGGCAACCACTTTGGTTCCGTACTCCATCATTTGCTTCGTATGGAAGGTTCCTTCGCTGCCTGTAATTCCCTGCACAACGAGACGTGTATTTTTATCAACGAGGATGCTCATGATGAATGATATTCCTCTTTTTGACGGATGATAGTATTATGTTGTTTCCAAAAAATCGGCTACGCGCAATAATGTCGACTCACCAAAATGCGGTCCAAGAATCTGTAAACCAATCGGTAATCCTTGATGATCCTCTCCGCATGGTATGCTGATACCGGGAATGCCTGCAAGATTCGCCGACGTAGTATAAATATCCGAAAGATACATTTGCAGAGGGTCATTCATCTTTTCGCCTGCCTTGAACGCAGTGCTTGGCGATGTCGGTGTGATGAGGCAGTCAACTTTCTCGAACGCTTTTGTAAAATCTTCCTGAATCAATCGTCGGACTTTTTGACCTTTCCGATAATATGCATCGTAGTAGCCAGCGGAAAGGACATACGTGCCCAGCATAATACGCCGCTTGACCTCTGTGCCAAATCCCTCACTCCGCGATTTAATATACATTTCGGAAAGATCATGTACATCTTCCTTCCTGTAGCCGTACCGCGCTCCATCATATCGTGCAAGATTCGATGATGCTTCCGCAGTAGCAAGAATATAATATGCGGCGATCGTATACTCTGTATGGGGAAGGTTCACTTCCGTGATAATCGCTCCATTGCTTCGCAAAACATCAATTTTCTTCTCTATCGATTGACGAATTTCGGAATTGAGAGCTTCACCAAAATATTCCTTTGGAATTCCAACACGCAAACCTTTCACATCTTTGGTTAATTGCGAAAGATAATCCGGTACCGGTACTTCTGCTGATGTTGAATCGTTGGGATCATGTCCGGCTATAACCTGAAAAACACTCGCCGTATCTTTTGTCGTCAATGCGAAAGGACCAATGGAATCAAACGAGGATGCATAGGCAACAAGCCCGTAGCGTGAAACTCGTCCATAGGTTGGCTTTAATCCAATCACTCCGCGAAATGCCGCAGGCTGGCGAATGGAACCGCCTGTATCCGATCCTAAGGAAGTCGTGGACATCCCTGCCCGCACAGCAACCGCGGAACCGCCGCTTGATCCTCCGGGAATGCGTGTCTCATCCTGCGGAAGCTTTACTCGTCCATATGCTGAGTTCTCTGTGGATGAACCCATCGCGAATTCGTCCATATTGGCTTTGCCGATGATGACTGCATCAGCGGCACGCAAACGCTGAACGACAGTTGCATCATATAGAGAAATGAAATTCTCTAATATTTTTGATCCGCATGTCACTCGCTCGTCTTTTATGCAAATGACATCTTTTATAGCCATCACCATTCCTGCGAGTGGGCCGGCTGTTCCATTCTGCAGCTTCTTATCAACAATCTTCCCTTGCTCAAGCGCTTTTTCCGGGAATACTGAAAGAAGCGCGTTCAGATGCTTTTTTTCTTCAATCGTACGGAGATATCCCGAAGTAATGCGTTCACAGGTCGTTGTACCCGCTGAAAGCTCCGCTCGTAGTACATCAAATGATTTCATGGAACTCGCTGTATGTATTGCTGTGGAGATGTGGATTTCAGGATTCAGCACTCAGCCTTGCGGCTTTGTATCGTTCTTCTCGTCAAGTTTTTTTGGTTCCTTCTCGACTTCATCCTGTACATCTCTGGCTGCTTTGCGGAATTCACGAATTCCCTGTCCAAGTCCTCGCGCTAAATCCGGCAACCTTTTTGCACCGAAAAAGATGAGAACGATGAGGAGAATAAGAAACAGTTCTGGACCACCTATAGATCCCATATTATAAACTCCTTTCTGTAACTAAACTTTCTGCTATCTGCAACTGTGAACCGACACTGCGGATCATGGATTTAAATATTTTTCTTCCATCTGTATGTTTTAACACTGGATCGGATGCACGCTCAGGATGCGGCATCATTCCCAGTACGTTTCCTGTCTCATTGATAATACCTGCAATATTATTCAATGAACCATTAGGATTTGCATCGTCTGTAACTTTACCCGATCGATCGCAATAACGAAATACTACCTGCTGATTGTCTTCTAATCGCTTGAGCGTATCGGGATCGGTAAAGTAATTCCCTTCCCCATGGGCAATCGGAATTTCGATGATCTCACCTAATTCGCATTGGTGTGTGAATTTCGTTTTCGCATTCTCAACACGGAGATGTAAGTACTTACAGATGAACAGCAGAGATTTATTTCGAAGCAATACACCCGGCAGTAATCCTGCTTCTGTGAGTACTTGAAACCCATTGCATATTCCAATAACCAAACCGCCGTTATTGGCAAAACGAACGACATCCTTCATCACCGGTGAAAAGCGCGCTATTGCTCCGCACCGAAGATAGTCACCATATGAAAATCCGCCTGGAAGAATAACAACATCCACATCGCCAATCGATCCTTCCTTATGCCAGATCAGTCGGGCATCCTGTCCCATTATGGTCTCAGCTACATAATGAGCGTCATGGTCGCAGTTTGAGCCGGGGAAAACGATCACACCAATTTTTACTTTTGCCATGCTCTATCCTGCTACTCTTTGACAGGTTCAGTAGTGAACGAATAACTTTCCATGATGAGATTCGCAAGAAGTTTATCCGAAATCTCTTTGGTCATTCCTTCTGCGTCTTCACGTGAATTCGTATCTATGTCCATCTCGATATACTTGCCGATCCGTACATCACCAACAGCATCAAAGCCAAGTGAATGAATACCTTGTTCCACAGCTTTTCCTTGTGGATCAAGGATAGATTTTTTTAAGGTCACAAATACTTTTGAATGAAACACGTTTGTCTCCTATATATCAATGCGTGAGAATTTCTCCGCCACTTTCAGTTCATTCTCGGTTTTTTTAAATGACTTCGTCAATCCCTGCACAGCAAACCTGATCAATCCGAAAAGGATGTAAAGTGTAAACATAAGGAAGAGAAGGGTCCCCTTTGAAAATACGATGGCAAGTATTCCAATGAACAGTCCGACAACTTTCCAAGGATGAGCTTTTATCTGACGTTTGGAAAGTTTTGGAATTGTGTCATACTTTACTCGGCTCACCATCAAGAATGAGAGCACGATAACAAGAATTGTTAATCCAGATCCACTCCAGCCGCTCAAACCAAAGCCGTCGCCATAGTATTGAAGAATGAATGCGCAGATGGTGATCGCCTGCATCGGAATCGGTAATCCATTGAAGTAATCTTTATCGAATCCCACCAACTGAACATTAAACCGCGCCAAACGAATAGCTCCAAACACAACAGGCAAAGCCGCTATCATGATTCCCCAATTTCCCAATGTGTACAGATATGCCTGATACACCATAAACGACGGCGCCGCGCCAAATGAGACCACATCTGCGAGCGAATCAAGTTCGACACCGAACTGGCTTGATGAACGCGTAATGCGCGCCATCACTCCATCCAGCGAATCAAAAATAGCGGCAAGAATGATGAACCAAGCTGCCGTTTGAAAATGCCCCTGAGTAACACTAAGGATGGAAAGAAATCCGCAAAAGATGTTCAACGTTGTAAAAAGACTTGGAACAACTGCTCGAGTAATTTTCATCTTAATTTTTTCTCCGATTCGTTCTGGGAATACTCTCCCAGTATTGTTTCGCCGGCTTTTGTAATATCCCCGATCTGCACGCGACCATTCACGGACAGCGGGAAAAACACATCCACACGAGAACCAAATTTGATCATGCCAAACCGTTCACCCACATTCACCGTATCGCCCGGCTTTAATTGGCAAACAATACGCCGAGCAACAAATCCAGCAATTTGTTTGAACATCACTTTTCCATTCGCACCTTCAAGTCCAACAATCATTTGCTCATTCTTTTCCGATGCCTTGTCTCCGTATGCAGCAAAGTACTCCCCTTTGACGTATCGGGTGTGCCGTACTGTTCCGGTGATAGGATTGCGATTGACATGAACATTGAGCGGCGACATAAAAATACTGATCTGCTGTACATCTGCATGGAAGAATTCATCATCGTGAATTCTTTTGAGAACAATGATTTTGCCATCTGCAGGAGCGATAATAAGATTTTCGCCTTTCGGTGTTGTGCGCTCGGGGTCGCGAAAAAAACTTGTTGTAAAACCAAGAAATGCAAGTGAGACCACTATAACCGAGTACCGCAATGATTTCGGTTCAACGAACAGAATCGCTAGTACAATAATGACAACACACACCGCTGCAATAGTGAAATAAACATCGTATCCGTACTTTGTAATCATCGGATTCTCAAACCTGTCCTGCTGCATGATAAGAACTGCGCACTAATGGTCCAGATTCAACATGACGGAATCCCATCTTCAATCCTTCTTCTTTCAACATCTTAAATTCATCCGGATGCGCGTACCGATCAATCGGAAGATGTTCTTTTGTCGGCTGGAGATACTGTCCAAGTGTAAGAATGTCGCACTGAACAGAACGAGCATCACTCATCACTTCTAAAATTTCTTCCGTCCGTTCTCCCACACCAAGCATCAATCCTGTCTTCGTCACAAATTCTTTTTTCTTTGCCCGATCAAGCACTTCTAATGATTGCCAGTAATTTGCCTGCGGACGCACTGTCCGATACAGACGCGGAACCGTTTCTAAATTATGATTGAGAATGTCCGGTTTTGCCGCAAGCACGATATCAAGCGCTTCTTCGCTTCCTTTGAAATCGGGAATAAGCACTTCTATCTTACATCCCGGTACCCGTTCATGAATCAGCCGTATCGTTTCTGCAAATATCGGTGCGCCTCCATCTTTCCTTTCATCACGATTCACAGAAGTGATGACCGCATGCCGAATCTTCATCAACTCAACCGCTTCTGCAACGCGGCGCGGTTCATCCCAGTCTAAGCCATACTCCGGGCGTCCTGTTTTCACCGCACAGAACCCGCAAGACCTGGTACAAATATCGCCAAGAATCATGAAAGTTGCAGTACCTAAATTCCAACATTCTCCCATATTGGGACATCGGGCTTCCTCACACACCGTATGCAGCTGATGGGAGCGCATAATGCCGTCGAGACGGACATATTCTTTGCCGCCGGGAATTTTTGCTTTGAGCCACTCCGGGCGTTGAAGCCGAGCCGAAACCGTTTTTTCTTTTTGTGTTTCTTGAATTTCCAAAACCATTATTTCACCGATTGAAAGTCAAAATGTTCAAGCTGCCATTTCACACGAGACAGAAATTGTCCGCCTGTTGCTCCGTCAATGATACGATGGTCAAATGTCAGTGTTAAGTACACCATCGACCGAATGCCTATTGAATCTTTTCCAGAATCATCCGTGATAACTTGCGGCCGTTTCTTGATCGAACCAACTCCGATTATCGCCGACTGCGGCTGGTTGATAATCGGTGTTCCTATGATACTTCCGAAAATACCATAATTTGTGATCGAAAATGTCCCATCAACGATATCGTCGGGTGTTAATTTCTTCGTACGCGCACGAATTGTAATATCTGTTAATGATTGAGCCATATCTACAAAATTCTTCTCTCCAGCATTACGTACTACCGGTACAATCAATCCATTGGGCGATGCGACCGCCATACCAAGATTGATGAAGTTCTTATAGATGATCGTATCGCCTTCTGCCGAGCTGTTGACAAGAGGAAATTCTGTCAACGTGCTCACAACCGCATAGGCAAAGAAGGGTGTGTACGTCAGCTTGAACCCATGCTGCTTCTCGAACTGTTCTAATGTACTCAAACGAAAGTTCACAATCTCGGTCATATCTGCTTCATCAACGACAGTGACATGGGGAGACGTATTTACGCTCCGTATCATATGTTCTGCCATCTTCTTCTGGATATTATCCATTTTGACGATGCGATACTTCGGCAAGGGGTATTTCTTTGCTAATTCCAGGATATCGACACTGCGAATTCTAAAGAAAGTGTCATTCGAAAAAGAAGCGCCGGTAGTACGCTCCCGTTGTTCAAGATAGATGATCACATCATCCTTTGTCACTCGACCGTTAGAGCCTGACCCTTTAATTTTTTCGAGATCACGTTGCGCGATCCCTTCTCGTTTTGCAATCATCTTTACAAGCGGAGAATAGAATCGATGTGCGTTACGTTTTTGCTCCCGGTCTTGAACGGTTGACAACTGATAATTCTGCGGTACACCGGTGCCTTCTTGAGATTTCTTCGCAGTCGTTTCAGTTATTACATCTTGGTATGTGTCTATGCTGACCGACGAATCTGTTTCGATATAAGCTATTATTGTTCCGACCAAAACAGTATCTTGTTCTTTCGCAAAGATCTTAGCTACTATTCCACTGACGGGCGACGGAATTTCCGAGTCAACTTTATCGGTGCTGATTTCGAGGAGTGTTTCGTCTTTCTCAATCTTCTCTCCCGGATTTTTTGCCCATCGGATAATCGTCCCTTCCTGTATACTTTCTCCCATTTTCGGCATGATAATTTCAACTTGCATAAATGCCTTTCTTAATACCCAGCAAGTTGTTCAAGAGCGGTGAGTATCTTCTGTTTGTTCGGCAGCATGGCATCTTCCAGCGGCGGACTGTAAGGAACCGGTGAGTCTAATGCGGCTACACGCACAACCGGCGCATCGAGATGTTCAAAACAATTCTTTACAATGAGTGCTACAATTTCAGCACCAAAACCAGCCGTCAGAGTATCTTCATGAATCACAGCAACTCTATTCGTTTTCTTGACCGATCGATAGATTGCTTCCTCGTCTAACGGATTTAACGTGCGCAAATCGATCACCTCCACACTCACGCCATTCAACTCCATCATTCGCGCAGCTTCCAGCGATTGATGCACCATAGCTCCGTAAGTAACAACCGTAAGATCATTTCCTTCGCGTCGTATTGCCGCGACTCCAAAGGGCAGAAGATAATCAGCATCGGGTTCAGGAGTAGATGCATATCCCTGTCGATACAATCCCTTATGCTCCATAAAGATTACAGGGTCGTCGCTGCGTAGAGCTGACTTCAGCAATCCTTTCGCATCTGCCGCTGTGGATGGGAACGCTAATCGGACTCCCGGAATGTGTGCCATAAATCCTTCAATGCATTGGCTGTGATAATGTCCGCCATGAATGTAACCGCCAACGGGAACCCGAATGACCATCGGACACGACCACGTGCCATTGGAACGATACCTCATCATCGCCAGTTCATCGCGAATCTGCGTAAATGCCGGCCAAATATAATCGCCAAATTGAATTTCCGGAACCGGAGTCCATCCTTTTAATGACATACCGATTGCGACGCCAACGATGCTTGCCTCTGCCAGCGGTGAATTAAATGTTCGATCAATTCCATATTTCGTTAGAAGACCCTTCGTCGCCGTGAAGACCCCGCCTTTTCCATCGGCAACATCCTGGCCAAACACAACCATCTTCGGATTGCTGCTCATCTCCTCATTCAAAGCGTGATTGATAGCATCCACCATCACAATTTTATTTCCGGAATGTTCCGGTTCGATGAATTCCTCTATCGGAGTTGCATGTGCATTTCCATACACATGCTGCAGAACTGTTGAAGGATCCGGAAGCGGTTGATTCTCTGCCCATTCAACAGCAGATTCAACGGCGCGCTTCACTTCTTCCTTCATCTCCGTTACTTCATTTTCGCCTAAATATCCTTGTTCAATAAGAAACCGCGTCAACCGCAGAACAGGATCTCGCTTGAGGTCTTGTTCGATATCTTCTGCTGTTCTGTATTTTTTCGGATCATCCGATGATGAATGCGGCGAGAGTCGAACAACATGTGCCTGAATTAATGATGGACCTTTATTTTCCCGAGCACACTGAACAGCTTTCTGCATCACGGCAAACGTTTCTGCCACATCAGTACCATCGCATTGAAAACGTTCCAGTCCTTTGAAACCCTTTGTCGCTTCATAGATCGACCCGCCGGCTGTTTGGGTGGTCACGGGGACAGAAATTGCAAGCTTGTTATCCTGAATAAAAAAGATGACCGGTAATGTTTCACGCGCCGCCCAATTCACAGCTTCAAAAAATTCACCTTCACTGGTTGCCCCTTCTCCTGAGGAAACATAGACGACTTCGTCTCCCATTTCCTTCTTAATTGCAAGCGCAACTCCCACCGCCTGAAGGTATTGTGTTCCTGTCGGACTTGATTGCGATACAATACGAAGATCTTTTTTCCCGAAATGTCCGGGCATTTGTCTCGAGCCGCTTGCCGGATCTCCTGCCCGATGCAATGCTGCAAGAAAAATTTCTTCAGGTGTTATTCCATATTTAAGAACAAACGCCTGATCTCTATAGTACGGAAAAGCCCAGTCGTAACCGGGCTTGAGCGCTGTCGCGGCAGCAATTTGGGCTGCTTCATGTCCTGAACCACCTACATGAAAAAAGATCTTCCCTTGCTTAAAAAGCGTTTCTTGTTTCTCATCCATCCGGCGGGAAAGAAGCATGATCCGATAAGCCTCTATCCAATCTTCTTTCGACCATCCAACGAAACGAGCATCACTTGTTTGAACCGCTTCTGCTACATCTCTCACGTCTTGTGAGACTCCTTATCGATTATAAAAGATCTCTGTCGCCGAAACTTCATTTAGGTGCAAGATTCTGCGACAGTTCTTTCTCTTTTTCTTGTGTAGTCAAATTCAACGTCATGGTGTTCAACTCTTCTTTATCTATCCAGCGAGGCTGACAGCCGAATACATCCGCAAAGGAATGAACCAATGCTTTCTGAACAGATTGAAAAGGAACTTCCCGGTTTAATACTCGCTGCATCGATGTTACTCCCTTATGAAAGATGCCGCAAGGAATGATCCGATTAAACTTTGTTAAATCGGAATTCACATTGAGTGCAAATCCATGCATCGTTACCCAGCGGCTTACTTTAACGCCGATAGCGGCAATCTTCTCACCCTGCACCCATACACCAGTCATTTCCTTTTCACGTCCTGCTGAGATTCCGAATTTCACCAACGTCTGAATAATCACTTCTTCGATACTCCTCAGGTACCGATGAACATCTAAAAAGTAATTGTTGAGATCGAGAATGGGATAACCGACGATCTGACCGGGACCATGATAGGTCACATCCCCGCCGCGATCGATGTGAAAAACATCCGTACCGCCAGCTTTCAATTCTTCCTCTGAAGCAAGGAGATGATTGTCGTCGCTACCTTTGCCGAGCGTATACACATGTTCGTGTTCTGTGAGAAGGAGAATATCTTCCAGAGCGGCGGATTGGCGGAGTGCCATTATCCTTTGCTGAAGCATCCATGCGTCTGCGTATTTGGTGCGTTTAATGTCTGAAACGAGAAGAGGAATCAATCAGTTTCTCTTTTCAATATCTTTAATAACTACTTAGTAGGTTCATCTATAATGCCATTTTTACTTTTTTCTCCTCCCCTCATAGGGGAGGACTTCCGCCAGAAGCGGATGCGCCTCTGGCGCAAAGGTGGGGTCAATCTGTTTTTTTGACCTCACCCTCCGCCAAAAAACCGGCGGACAAGTAACCCTCTCCTACAAGGAGAGGGAACCATTTCTCTATTTAAAAGAACTCTGAATAGTTATATTTTTTTTAAATGTTAATTGCGACATCGAACGCCTGACCGGCAGCTTCCATCACTGCCTCCGACAACGTCGGATGTGCATGCATGGTATTGTGCAATTCTTCCCATGTCGTTTCCAGCGCTTTCGCTATGCCAAGCTCGGCAATCATTTCCGTTGCTTCCGAACCAATGATGTGGGCGCCAAGCAATTCGCCGTATTTTTCATCAAAGACTAATTTCACTATTCCTTCAGTTTCGCCAATTGCCATTGCCTTGCCCAACGGGCGAAATGGAAAACGACCGATCTTAACTTTGTATCCTTTGGCAACTGCCGCTTCTTCTGTTAAACCTACGCTTGCAACCTGCGGCTGACAATATGTGCAGCTTGGAATGTTCAATTGATCGATTCCGTGTTTCGCTTTTCCTGCTATGTGATCGACAGCAATAATTCCTTCGTGCGAAGCCACGTGCGCTAACAACGGCGGACCGGATACATCGCCGATAGCGTATATCCCATCGATGTTGGTTTTTCCAAATTCATTGACAATGATGAAACCGCGTTCGGTTTTCACTCCGATCGCTTCAAGTCCGATATTTTCAATATTTGCCTGAACACCAACTGCCATCAGCGCAAGATCTGCCTTTATATCTTTCTTTCCATCTTTATCAGAAACCGTGACAGTTACTTCATGGTCTATTTTTACGCTTTCGACTTTTGTGTTTGTGAGAATATCAATTCCGGATTTCTTCAGACTGGAGTCAAGAATTTTTGTAATCTCCTTGTCCTCGATCGGAAGAATCGATGGCAGCATTTCCACAATAGTTACTTTGGTTCCGAATGAATTGTAGAAATACGCAAACTCTACACCTATGGCGCCTCCGCCAATGACAATCAGTGATTTCGGCTGTTCCGGCAACGACATTGCCTCTGTACTTGTGATGATTTTCTTCCGATCAATAGTAACACCAGGAACGGAGCGCGGCCTTCCGCCTGTAGCGAGAATGATGCTTTTTGATTTGATTGTATCTGTGACTTTGCCGTCTTTTGTCACTTCAATAGAATTTCTGCCTGTAAGTTTTGCTGTGCCGGAAATAATCTCAATTTTATTTTTCTTCATTAAATACTCGACACCTTTGGAGATGCGATCAGCAACTCCCCGGCTTCTGGAAATAATCTTTGAAAAGTCATATATAAGCCCGGTATGAGAAATTCCAAATTCCTGCGACTTTTTAAAAGCATTATACAATTCGGCACTTTTAATGAGTGCTTTTGAGGGAACACATCCCCAATTGAGGCATACGCCGCCAAGTTTATCACGTTCCACCAGACCAACTTTCATCCCAAGCTGTGCAGCTCGAATCGCCGCTACATATCCGCCAGGACCGCCGCCGATCACTATCACATCGTATTGCCGCTCTGCCATAGTATTCTTTCTAGGAGAAAATATCGGTTTTCTGCGCTTAATATAGTCAGAAGTGTTCCGAAAGGCAAAGCAGTCATACTTCGCTCTACCCACTCTCTATGAAACGATGAATCATCTCATCCGAGTTCCCCCGTTCGATGAATAAATTGCTCTTCCCATTCACGCTAAAAGTCCTGCAAAGGTGTTCCAGCGCTCTTTCTGATGAATTTTTTCTCATAGAAGAAATTAAGAATTCTCATTGATTCTTTTTTACTTTTCAGGTATGTTAAAAACAAAAATGTTCGGATGGCAGAAGCACCACAGCGTATCTCAATAAGCAACCGCAAGGCACGGCACGATTATTTCATCATCGAAGCGTTTGAGGCCGGCATTGTTCTCACCGGCACCGAGGTGAAGTCGTTGCGACAGGGCAATGCAAATCTCCAGGACAGTTATGCTGAATTGAGAAGCGGTGAAGTATGGTTGGAAGGAATGCATATCAATCCGTACGAGCATGGCAGTATTTACAACCATGAACCTCGACGCAAACGGAAGCTGTTGCTGCAGAAAAAACAAATCCGTAAACTGCTTGGCGGGTTGAAGGAAAAAGGATTAACGCTCATTCCCTTGTCTGTCTATTTCAAGGGACCATACGCAAAAGTAGAACTCGCGCTCGCGCGCGGTAAAAAGAGTTATGATAAGCGTGAAGCAATTGCAAAACGCGAATCAGACCGAAACATTGCACGACTGAAAAGGAGTAGAACGTAAGAATTGTTCCCCCCCATCAATGAACAAATGGATCTGATCAAGCGCGGGGTCTTTGAAATTATCCCGGAAGAAGATCTCGTCAAGAAGCTTGAACATTCCATCAAAACAAAGAAGCCGCTCAATATAAAACTTGGCTGCGACCCAAGCCGTCCTGATTTACATTTAGGACATTCTGTTGTCCTTCGCAAACTTCGGCAATTCCAAGATCTTGGACACCAAGCTACTTTGATCATCGGCGATTTTACCGGAATGATTGGAGACCCATCGGGAAAAAGTAAAACACGTCCTTCACTGACTCTTGCAGAAACACGCAAGAACGGTCAGTCCTATTTTGAACAAGCGACAAAAATCCTTTCGTCCCAACGAGTGACGATGCAGTATAATTCCGAGTGGTTAGACAAGATGAGCTTTGCCGATGTTATCCGGCTTGCAAGTAAATATACGGTTGCGCGAATGTTGGAGCGGGATGATTTTACAATTCGTTACAAAGCCGGCGAACCGATCAGCGTGCATGAATTCCTCTACCCTCTAGCCCAAGCGATGGACTCCGTTGCTATTCATGCAGATGTCGAGCTTGGCGGCACAGACCAGAAGTTCAATCTTCTGGTGGGAAGAGATATCCAGCGGGAATTCGGTCAGGAGCCGCAAGTGACATTAATGATGCCTATTCTTGTCGGTACCGACGGTGTTGAGAAGATGAGTAAATCTCTCGATAACTACATTGGCGTGAGTGATACGCCAAAAGACATTTATGGCAAGACGCTCAGTATTCCTGATAAACTCATCTATCAGTATTTCGAATTGGCAACTGATGTATCAAAGAAAGAACTTTTAGAAATCAAGAAGTCTTTGGACAATCCCAAAATCAATCCTCGTGATATGAAACGTACACTCGCACGAACGTTTGTCCGGATGTATCATTCACAGGAAGCAGCAACTGGTGCCGAAGAGGAATTCGATAGAATATTTGTTGAGAAAAGTATTCCAGACGATATTGAAGAATTTACGGTAAACGCTCCCATGACTATTACCGCATTGATCGCAGAAGCAAAACTCGCCACTTCAAAGGGCGAAGCGCGGCGGTTAATCGATCAGGGCGGCGTGAGTATTGATGGCGAACGTGTCTCCGATCCTAATGCACTTCTACCGGATAAAAGTGAATTTATTCTTAAGGTTGGTAAACGAAGATTTTTAAAAGTTAAAAAATCGTTGACATATACAAACTCATGAAAATATCACCCTCAAGTATAATTTTGCGCTCTTGCTCCACCACCCCTTTTTCCCCTCCTCCACGAGGAGGGGACATGGGGAGGAGTACTTTGTTCCTATTCTTGAGATTCCACAAAAATAAACAAGAAATAACCTATCATTAATCTTTTCGGAGATTTGAATTGTTTACTCCCACGAAAATGTTTTTTTCTAAAGGCGTTGGACGCCATAAAGACTACCTTCAATCATTCGAGCTTGCTTTGAGAGATGCCGGCATCGAAATATGTAACATTGTGACCGTCTCGAGTATTTACCCGCCTGGCTGCAAACGCATTCCGAAGGATGAAGGGATTAAACAATTGAGCCCAGGGCAAATAACCTTTTGCGTGATGGCGAGAAACGCCACCAATGAACCCAATCGCCTCATTGCATCATCGATCGGCGTTGCGCAGCCTGCCGATGATACAGTCTATGGCTATCTTTCCGAACACCATCCTTTCGGCGAAACCGATGAACGCGCGGGTGAATATGCTGAAGATCTTGCAGCTTCTATGCTTGCAACGACACTCGGTGTGCAATTTGATCCGAACACGAACTGGGACGAACGGGAGAAAATCTTCAAAATGTCTGGAAAGATCGTTCGCACATTTAACATTACACAATCTGCGGAAGGCGATAAGAACGGTTTATGGACATCGGTGGTTGCGGTAGCCGTGCTGCTGCCGTAGCTTCATCGTAGACTGATGAAATACAAGAATGCCTTCCGTTATGGAATGCATATGTATCTTTCTAAACCTAAATGGAACGCTTACTTCTTCGTTCCTTCCAATACCACAACAAATTCCCCCTTCTTACCTTCTTTCAGGAACTTCTGGTACAATTTTGGCGCAGTTCCGTGAAAGATTTCTTCCGTCGATAACGTCAGATCGAAGGCAACGCACACTCGTCTCGTTTCTCCAAAGACATCTGCCATATCCCGTAAAAGCTGAACGAGCCGGTAGGGTGTGTCCATCAAGACAATCGTGCGGCGCTCCTTTCGAAACTCGCGCAATTCGGTAAGACGTCGTTCTCGCTTGGGCGAAAGAAATCCGGCAAATACAAATTCCTTAATGAAAAATCCTGAAACAATGAGCGCTGGAAGGAGCGAGGAAGCGCCGGGGATAGGAACAATCTTTATGTGCAGGTGGATAGCTTTTTCAACTAATATTCTTCCGGGATCAGAAAACACAGGTGTCCCCGCATCGGAAATTAATGCAATGGACTTCCCTTCTTTCAGAAAATCGATAATGACACTCGCTGCTGCCGCCTCATTATGCTCGTTGAGTGTCTCTACTTGATTTTCTATTCCATAATGACGAAGGAGATGCTGTCCTTCACTTCGTTCTTCACACACAATGACATCTGCTTCTTTGAGTACTTTTATTGCCCGAAGTGTAATGTCATCATAATTGCCGATAGGAGTTGCAACGAGATAAAGAACACCTGACATTAAAGACCCGCTTTGGAGGAATCTTTTGGCATGGGAATTTCTCCGCGCCTTCGTGCTTCCCAGTCTCTGACAAACAATATCACCAGCGCTGTCGTCGGAACTGCAATGAGCAACCCAATAAAACCAAGGAAATACATGAAGATGAGCAAAGAGAGAATAATGAGCAGCGGATGCATTCCTACTTTACTGCCGACTATTTTCGGCGAGAGAAATGTTATTTCCGCCATATGAAGGATGGAAATGGAGACGAGAGCAATTGCTAATTTTGTTAAGACAGGCGGTTCGCTGAAGAGTGCAATCACTGCAGAAAGCGCCATAATAGCAATAAGACCAAAATAGGGAACAAAATCGAAGAGACATGTCAGGAGTCCCAAAAGGAAAGCATATTTTATTCCGACAATAGAAAAAACGACTGAAATAATAAATCCTTGTAGAAGTGCTACTAAAAGTGCTCCACGTAAATAATGTCCAATAAGATCATCAGCACGAGTCATAAAGTTTTCTACACGGTCGCGATTCCTTCGAGGAAAGAGCATCAAAAAACGGTGGCTGATTTTGGGGAAATCTGCCAAGAAATAAAATGTCAGGAATGGCACTAAAATGATATAAAATATTTGTGTAATGAAACCTGAGATGCTGCTCATTAAGGAACCAAGCGCATTGATAAGCGTTTTGAGAATATCTTCAAATCGAGGCGTCAGTTGGCTGGCAAATGCATTACGAAGTTCATTTACAGAGATACCATAGCTCTCTAATATTTTGACCAAATGGCTGTTCCAAAACGTACTTTGGTATTCATTCGTGAGTTTCGACAGCAAATCAAGTACACCTTCAAACTGTGAGAGCGCTATGGGAAGAACAAAAAAGAGAATGAGAGTAATACCTGAAATGAAGAGCAGGATAAGTATGAGCGAACTCACCCAGCGCGGAATTTTCCAGCTTTGGAAAAGATCCACAACCGGTTTGAGCATATACGCAAAGATTATGGATACAATAAAGGGCGCAAGGATCGCCGATACGGAATCCAAAAACCATAATGTAAAGAGAATGATTGCGAGCCACATGAGATTCCGTGCAAGTACATAGCGGCGCAATGGAAAGAGAATGAAGAGAATAGAGCCAAGTGCAAGAAATGGAGAAAGGATAGCATGAATAGTATAGATGAGCACGAGTAACAGAAGCACACCTCCGATGAGCAGCACGATCTCAATCCTGCCCAATGATGCGAAAACCGAGTCCAAGCGCATATCCTGTGATCCATCTCGATGGTTGGATTTCATTCGCGCTGTGTTCTTCCTTTTTCTTTGTTGAGCCATTTTATTGATTCCCCTTCGATGCAATTCCCGTATGGCCGAAACCGCCTTCTCCGCGTACAGATTCAGCAAGCGACGATACTTCTTTCCATTGCACGCGTTCGTACTTTGCCACAATCATTTGCGCTATGCGATCCCCGCGGTGAATAACATACGGCCTCTTTCCAAAGTTTGTGAGAATAATTTTAACCTCACCGCGATAATCGGAATCAATTGTTCCCGGTGAGTTGAGAATTCCAATATTATGTTTGATAGCAAGACCACTCCTTGGCCGCACTTGCGCTTCGTGCCCTTGCGGCAACTCGATGATAAATCCTGTCGGAATTAAAATTGTTTCGCCCGGTGGAATTTCCACGTCCTTCTCTACTGCAGCACAAATATCCATTCCTGCAGACCCTTCCGTTGCATACGCAGGTAAGGGAATATCCTGTTGTTCCGGATTGATTCTGAGAATACGTGCCTGAAATCTTTCAGTCATGACGATGCTGCTTTCGTCACTTTAAACCCAAGAAGTTGAAGCACATTGAAAAGACTCTTTGCTTCGCCGTCCACACATACTGTGTAGTTAAAGAACTCTCTCCGAATGCGGTACTCTGTGCGAATTCTAGAAAAATACTTCCCACGTTCTTCTTCCGGAAGCGATATAATTTGACGCAGAAGCCGGTCATCCAAGGTAATGTCGTAACATTGCTTTACGATATCTCGAAGTGTCTGTTGCACCGATGTGTGAATTCCTTCAACCCTGATTTCCGGTAACGCAGAATCCGGTATAAGTGCATTGATTTCTTGATCACTAGGTCTCCCGAGAAAACGACAGACTGCTTCGTAATTCATCCGAAGTGCATTGAGCTTGCCATCTAACGAATAACCGGCTATGTGTTGTGTTCCTAATGAAACGAGTTCAAGGAGAGATGTGTTGATATTTGGTTCTTTCTCCCATACATCAAGCACGGCAGTTGAGAGATGCCCATCACTCAGTGTGCGTTTCAAGGCATCTGTTTCCACAACGCCGCCGCGTGAGGTATTGATGAGAATGGCACCCCGTTTCATTTTGCGAATTCGATTCTCATTGAAAAGATGATATGTTGCATCAGATCCTGAACGTGTCAACGGAACATGGAGCGTAATAATATCCGCCTCCATCAATTTTTCTAAGGAATGCAATGGATAATTACTTCCCAGCCGTTGAAGAGGCGGATCATTTAAAAGTACTCGCAATCCCAGCGCTTCTGCTTTGCGCCAAACCTTGCTGCCAACGTTGCCGACTCCTACAATACCGATGGTTTTGTCGTTCAGTGAGAAACCATTGCTCTGTGCCAGTTCCAATAATGCTGCTGTGATATATTCACCAACCGAATTTGAATTACTGCCGGGAGCACTGACAAACGTAATTCCATTCTGTGCAAGATATTCTTCATCCACATGATCGATTCCGATCGTCACCGTTCCGACAAATTTCACACGGCTTCCATCCAACAAAGTATGATCGACTTTCGTCTCGGAACGAACGATGAGGATGTCGGCATCTTTGACTGTATCCTTCGTGATTTCATGCGTATCGAACGCAGTTACTTTTCCGATCCGCTCAAACGCCTTCACAGCATACGGCGTATGCTTATTAACGACTATCTGGACATCTTGTGCCATAGAGTTCAATCGCTATGAAATCACTTTCCCTTTTCTGGTGTGGGTGCTGCAGATTGTTTGCTCATTTGCTCTAACATTTGAATCCTTTGCTTAATATTCGTGTCAGTCGGATAGAGCACCGCTAATTTCCGTAGAATATTGAGTGACTTGCCATATTCTTTTGTCATTTCGTAAAGATCAAGGAGCGAGCGGTATGGATTGTAATAGGAATTCATCTCCACTTCGCCTTTCTCAATGAGACTGAGACAAGCCGGTTCAATCTCTGTTGCCATTTCCTTCACCCGATCCATGCGTCCTAGAGAATGATAGAAAGTCGCCATTTGCCATGCACTTTGCCATCCATAAGGAATTTTTGTATGTGGCATAAGCGACTCCATCCTGTCCAACACTTTCATACTCTTCTGTGGATTTTTTTCGACATTTATGTAATACGCGGCAAGTCCACGAAATGCTGCCCGATAGTTGGAAATAATGCGAATTGTATTTTCATCGAAAAATACTTTTGGATTTGCCAATTCACGGAATTTATATCCATATTTCAAAGTTTTGGAAAAATCCGATGGTTCATTCATAAGGTTTGCTTCGAGCTTGATAGGATCTATTCCATAATTTATTTCTGAGGTCTTCATTGGTTCAAGCTTCCAATTCAATCCTTTGAACCACATATAGTCTTCCAGTCCAATCTTTGCGTCCGGTGAACAAGTAGAGGCAAAATAAATAGGCCGCTTCCATTCATTAGCCAATATGATATCGTACACAGCAATATCTTGTACACGGAGCGCTTTTGTTTTGCCAAACTGTAATGTATTGGGAAGTAGGAATGTAATTTTTCCGTTATTGACAATAGATGTATCAAGAACAACTCCCTTCTCTTCCTGAAAGTGCTGGATCGTTTCTTTTGATATGGGTAACTCGACGTTTCTCGGTTCCCATGCGATCGGTTGAATATCTTTAATGTATGAATCAGGCATATTCATCGGTACTGCTTTTGCCTCAGCATATGCTGGCGTATTCTTCATCTGGAGGATGTACCATGGTGTATTCACCAGGCTCAAGTTCACAATTCTCACATCCCGCCGGACACCTTCCACATCCTGCATGTACCACAAAGGGAATGTATCATTGTCGCCCTGAGTGAAAAGAATTGCATCCTGATCGCATGTCTGTAACATGTTGTAAGCGAAATCCCAGGGCACCCAGTTCTTCGAACGATCATGCGTAAAATAATTGAGTTGCAGCATTCTCGCAGGAACAAAGAGTGTGCTGAGCACGAGCACTCCAATAAAAGCAGGTTTCACAGCCGACGGCGATGTTATCTTTTCCTGAACAAGATTAAGCAACCCTTTGATACCAAGCGCGATCCAAAGTGCAAAAACGAAATATGCCCCGCAATAAAAATACTCACGATCTCTCGGCTGCGGCTGCTGCTGGTTTTGATAGTAGGTAATTAAGTATCCCATTAAAATAAACGTGAAGAGAAAGACAGATGCCATCTTCCAATCTTTTCGGAAGTGCGTATAGAGACCGAATAATCCCAAGAAGAATGGTATGCCAAAATATCCTTTCCAATTCACTCCTGCATCTTGATCAGATGAGATTTTTCCGATAAAATTCCATCCAACATAGCGTTGGAACATATGGTTCATTTGATAGCGTAGGAAGAAATCGAGATCACTGCTGTAATTTGTATAGATGCCAGCTTTTTCCGGCTCTGACGACCATCGTCGTTGAAACATGGGGAAATCGCCGTACTGCTCTCGATTCAAATACGTAATAAGCTGTGCGAACGACTTCGGATGATTTTCATTCATTGGCAAGTTTGCGTTTGCACGGATAACAATCATCGTGTATGTCGTAAAACCGAGTATCGCGATAAGTGCCGCAGTAAGAGAGAGAGCAAGGATCATCTGCTTTTGCTTCATTGCATAATATGCCCCTAATCCTCCGACTACCATAACACCCAAAAGAACACAAAGTCCTACTTCCAGATTATCTCCGGCAATGATGAGCAATAACTTTGGAAAATATCGGATGATACCGAAAAACACTACTCCAAATGCAAGTCCGCCGACAAGAAAAGATAGATAGATGGAGTTTCGTTGAAGAACCTTTTTTCTAAATACTACCACGACTACAAGACTTGCTACCGCCATGGCAATCATAAAATTTTTAGCGAACTTACTAGTCATCTCTTCTGTCGGAGGTTGAGTTGCAGTTTCTCCGCTCCAAAAAATAGCTGCTATGATGAATAACAAAACCATATGTCCCAGAAAGACATATGATGACTGTAAGTATTCCTCATCGTTATTGACATACTTCCGAAGAACCACAACAATCCCTACTATAATTATCGTCAAAACACTCATCAGATGAAGTCCGGCTGATAAACCGGCTATGTATGCAATCATCAAAAGATACCGTTCACTTCCAGGTTCGTCGGCTTTTTCATTCCACACCATCATCAACCATACAATAGAAGAATAGAGCAACATGCTTGCTGCAAAATAATTAGATTCACCGGCATTAAACCAAAACGTATCGCTGAACGATAACGTTAAAGCTCCGATGGCAGCAGCGAGGTACGTTCCTAATGCTTCTAACGAATTACCGGATTGTTTTCCTTTGTAGTTTTCAATGACTTTGACTGCGATGAGATACAAGAATAAAACCGTGAAGACGCTCGCAACGGAAGACATGACATTCATTCTAAAACCGATGTCACCAGGGATAGGAAGCATATAGAATATTCTGCCCATGATCGAAAAGAGAGGTCCGCCAGGCGGATGCGGCACTTGCATCAAGTAGGCGGCAGCAGAGAGTTCGCCCGGATCCCAAAATGGGACAGAAACCTGTGCGGTCATAATGAGCTGAACAGCAGAAATGAATAGGACGATTGCGCCTATAGCGCGATGCATAAGATTATTTTTCATTGTGGATATGTTCCCGATTGTTTGATAATTGCTGTATCATGATAAGAAGAAATCAGAAAAGAATGAACGTATAAATGATTCTTTCTTTCCTGCCGTGGAGACGATCGTAGGGACGTGATTCATCACGTCCTTTTGATTCATCACATCTCTTTTGAGCTATCACGTCCTTCACCATGGGGATTTGATGAATCAAATCCCTACGAGGTTTCCCCTTCCCTAACCTTTCTCTTTAAGATTACGTGCAGTCATTGCAAATATTCAATTTTTTTGATATATTTTTTATTAGATGTTTTCTTGCACCCGTAGCTCAATTGGATAGAGCGGCAGCCTACGGAGCTGTAGGTTGGGGGTTCGACTCCCTCCGGGTGCACAGACTTTAATTCTATATCAATGAAAGGTTCATCAAGCAAATATAGTACTTACATGCTACAAAGTCTCGTTGATCATAAGCACTATACTGGTCTTTCATCTGATGTTGAGAAGCGTCTTAAGATGCATAACGATGGTAAAGTACAATCCACAAAGAGACGACGACCATTCATACTCATTTATCAAGAGGTTGCCAAAACACTTGTGGAAGCTCGTAAACGAAAGAAGTATTTTAAGTCTGCCGCTGGTAGGCGTTTTCTTAAGCGTTTGTGATATTAAGAATTCATATATAGTTGGGGGTTCCCTGCCCGCCTGACTGGCGTCAGCCGTTCAGGCGGGGACTCCCTCCGGGTGCACACAACAAAAAGCCTGCTCGCTGCGGGTTTTCCTGTGCATACCAAGTCTTCTTCATTTCTTTCTGGTCTTCTTTTCAAACACAATTTTCATTTGACATGCTTCACAATCAAATTCCAATCGATACGTATTCTTTGCATCTTGAAGAAAGAGCGGATCAGCATCAGCAGTAGCTTGACTTACACAAAGGCCGAATTGAAATCGTAGACAATGCTTCATCGTCATAACGGTCGTTCGCTTACTATGCTGGAGTTCAAATGCCGGTTCGATGATTTCAACGCCATGCCTGCGGTAAAACGATTCCGATTTCTTGTTCGCAACATTTGCAGAATAGTCTAAATGCGTCGTCGGATACGGTTCACTATTCGGAATAATGCTTGAATGGTGCTGAGGAAATCTCTTCATTCGTTTTTCTTCCAATTGGGAGATCGCTTCACGCCGCAATTCATTGCACACGCTGACCGGTATGAAATATGGCTGACTCCAGACAATATGAAGCTCATCCGAAACGAAGATAGAATCTCCTAATTTCATAAGCTGACGCCGAACCGTCTCCTCTGCTGCAGCCTGATTCTTTGCAGGAATTTTCTCAACTTTTTGAATAACGGAAACCTTTACATCATCGTCATCCACAATACTGAGTACAAAACCATTTTCAGTCTCTTCAAATTGCATTTTCACGTTGATAAGGCGTTTCGTTTTATTTTCTTGAAGTGATTTAGCGAACTGATGATCGTAATTTCGGTAGATCATTGTCCCTTCTTCGATTCCTTTAAGTTCAGAAGGGTAGATTTTATTTTTTTCTACTTTGTTAATATTCGTACCACAGAGGACTTCTTGTCGATCAAAAAAACATATGCCATCGCCGTTATGCAATGCTTCTGTAGTTTCGAGAAGAAAATGATCTCGCCGTGTCTTTCCGGCTTTTCCTAAACAAGCTCCGACCGATTTTGGTGTGTGAGACGAAAGAATATCTTTGTTCCGGCGCCGGATAAAATAGTCGGTGAATCCACGATTAAACGTCCTTGACGGATCGGGTTGAAATGCCGGCATCGTCCGTCCTGATGATGCACACGAAAGAGATGAATCTGTTTCTAAAATCTCATCAATTCGTTGTCGATAGAATGCTGTAACATTTTTTACATAATTTATATCCTTCGATCTTCCTTCAATCTTGAACGATGAAACACCTGCATCGATCAAATCCCGGAGATACTCTGAGAGATTGAGGTCTTTGAGAGAAAGGAGATATTTATCTTTTGCCAGAATCTTTCCACTGCTGTCCGTCAACGTATAGGGCAAGCGGCATGGCTGGGCACACGCTCCACGGTTGGCACTTCTCCCCTGTGTCGCTTGACTCAGGTAACATTGTCCGCTGAAACTGACACAGAGTGCTCCATGAACAAAGAATTCCAAATCGATTGTAGTGTTTGCACGAATTTCCTTCAATTGTTTTAATGACAATTCGCGTGCAAGAATGACGCGTTGAAATCCGACTTTCTCAAGGAATTGAATTTTTTCCAGTGAATAATTATGTGTCTGTGTGCTGGCAAAGAGGGGAATAGGCGGCAAGTCAAGTTCTAGTAATCCCATATCCTGAATGATTAAAGCATCAGCTCCAGCTTCAGAAAGGGATCGGACAATTGCCTGTGCCTCATCTAATTCATCATCGAAAAGAATCGTATTGAACGCAACATACACCTTCGCCCAGTAACGATGAGCATACTGAATGAGTTTGGCAATGTCATTCAATGAATTTCCCGCGGCGGCACGTGCACCGAACTTGGGAGCACCGACGTACACTGCATCGGCACCATGGTTGAGAGCTGCCCTTCCGCTTTCTAAATCTTTAGCGGGAGCGAGCAATTCTATGTGTCGTTTGTTTTCCTTCACATGCACTTGTATGCTTCCCTTTTCACAAATACAAGGTAGAGAAACTTCTTCTCTCGCTCAAATTGTTAGCGCAGAAAAACTTCCGTATATTTCATAAGAAAGATGAGGAGATACGAGTGCAAGAAAAAGAAAAACAAGAATGGATTCCCACAAACCCCGATTATGATCCTAATAAACCTATGCAGGTCGGCGGTCAAGCAGTCATTGAAGGTGTGATGATGCGTGCGCCCGGTTTTGTAGCGACAGCAGTACGGCGTGCAAACGGTCAGGTCATTGTACAGCATCAGCAATACAAATCTTTCACCGAAAAATATACATGGCTGAATGTCCCTGTGCTGCGAGGCGCGATCGGACTTATTGATATGATGATCCTTGGTATAAAGACACTCAATTTCTCGGCTGAGATTGCTATGCTTGATGTTGAAGCGGAAAGAGGAAAAGAGAAAAACAATGTTAAAGGAAATGGTTCTGAAAAGACGACAAAGTCCCAATCGAACCTTGCTCTCGTTGGAACACTGATCTTTGCGCTCACGCTTGGTATCGGAATATTCTTCATCGTCCCATTGTATCTCACGACAAAAGTGTTTGCCATCGAACAGACCGCTGTAACATTCAATCTTACGGCGGGTGCTATTCGTATCACGATTCTCCTTCTCTATTTGGCTGGAATTTCACTTATGAAAGACGTCAAGCAGTTGTTCCGCTATCATGGCGCAGAACATAAATCAGTGTTTGCATTCGAATTAAAAGCTCTGCTTGTACCAGATTCAGTAAAAACATACAGCCGTTTCCATCCCCGATGCGGAACAAGTTTTCTGCTTATCGTTGCATTCGTTGCGATTCTGTCATTCAGCTTGCTTGATGCGCTCCTTTTAAAACTACTGGGAACTCTCACCCTTCCGGTTCGCCTCCTTACCCATGTGCCGTTCATCCCGATTGTTGGCGGCATAGCGTATGAGATCATAAAATTCTCTGCGAAGCACAGCACAACATGGTGGGGCAGGATTATCATCGCTCCCGGATTGCTGCTTCAGAAGATTACGACAAAGGAACCTGATACAAAACAAATCGAAGTCGCATTGATTGCGCTCCGTTGTGCATTGGGCCTGGAAGATCCTTCAAAATATGTTCTGCAGCCGGTTTCCGATAGTGTCAATGCAATACCATTAGCGAGCAAAGTGTGAAGAGTCTATGATTGACAAGCTAGAAAAAATTTTCCATCGCTACGAAGAAGTGAGTATGCTGATGAGCAATCCGGTTATTATTGCGGATCAGACAAAGAGCCGCGAGTTGGGGAAGGAATTTCGATCTCTGGAGCAAATCGTTAAAACCGGATTACGGTACAAAAAGGTCTTTCACGACTTGAACGGCAGCAAAGAATTACTGGATTCCTCGAGCGATCCTGAAATGAAATCGCTCGCCCAGGAAGAATACGACAGGTTGAAAATCCAGATTGTTCAATTGGAAGACGAGCTGAAGTTGTTATTGATTCCGCCCGATCCGAATGACACAAAAAATTTTATTATGGAAATTCGCGCCGGTACGGGCGGAGAAGAAGCTGCCTTGTTTGCAGCAGACCTCTACCGGATGTACACCCGATATGCCGAACGTAAAGGTTGGAAAGTTGAACTGATGGATTGGAATGAAACTGAAAAAGGAGGTTTCAAGGAAATCTCGTTTGCAGTTTCGGGAGATGGTGCATATGGTATAATGAAATTTGAGAGCGGCGTGCATCGTGTTCAGCGTGTTCCTGAAACGGAAGCACAAGGGCGTGTACATACTTCAGCAGCATCTGTCGTCGCGCTGCTTGAAGTCGAAGAAATTGAAGTAGACATCAATCCTGCCGACCTTCAGTTGGATACCTTTCGTTCGGGTGGAAAAGGCGGTCAGAATGTGAACAAAGTGGAAACAGCCGTCCGTATTACGCATAAGCCCAGCGGCATTATCGTCGCGTGCCAGCAGGAACGTTCACAATTTCAGAACCGTGAACGGGCGATGAAGATGCTGCGTGCCAAACTCTATGAAATGAAACTTGAAGAACAAACGAAGTCAACCGCAGCACAACGAAAATTGATAGTGAAGAGCGGCGACCGGAGCGACAAGATCCGTACGTATAATTTTCCACAGAACCGGCTGACGGATCATCGCATCGGTTTTACAATTTATAGTTTGGATCGCGTCATTAACGGTGATTTAGATGAATTGATCGAGCAACTGCGAATTGCCGACCGTGCAGAAAAACTTCAAAATGCTACTGCATAATCGAAACTCCAAATTTCAAATAGCAAACTTCAAACAAATCTCGTAACTACTCAGTCTGTTCTTCGATAATACCATTTTCTCATTGATCTCCTCCCCTTTTAGGGGAGGACTAAGGTGGGGTCNNAAATGGCGGACAAGTAACCCTCTCCTGCGAGGAGAGGGAATAATTTCTCTATTTCTAAAAAACGCTAAAGAGTTACTTTTTTTGCTGCAGAAGATTTTCGCACTTTCGAAAAGAATTTTTTCAACAGAGCTTCACTCTCCCCGTCGCATATTCCGCCGACAACATGAACAGTATGATTAAGCCGTTTATCTTCCGTGATATTATACAGCGTACCACAAGCGCCCGCTTTCGGATCGAATACTCCAAAGACAAGTGTAGGAATTCTTGCGAGCACTATTGCGCCTGCACACATCGGACAGGGTTCCAGTGTTACATATAATGTGCATTGTTCCAACCGTCTTGATTGCAGATGGTTTGAAGCGGCAGTAATTGCAATCATTTCAGCATGGGCGGTCGGATCCTTCAGTTGTTCTATTTGATTATACCCACGGCCAATAATTTTTCCCTCAAGCACAATGACAGCCCCCACCGGCACTTCGTCGGCATCGAAAGCACGTTGTGCTTCTCGAAGTGCAGCTTTCATCCATTGTTCATGCTGGGTTGGCAAAAGAACCTTTCAGGGACAAGTTCGGTGATGCAATTCTCATCAGAATACTTTGCTCATGAAACAACTTGAAAGGACACTACTACTGCTTGACATTCGGTGTAACAATATCGCCCACGATCGGTCCGCCGGATTCAACAGTATACTCGCGAATTTTTGAGAAATCTTCCAATGCAGTGCTCATTCTCTTCACAGCTTCATCTATGATATCAAGCTGGTGCAGTACTTTCTGATTATTCCCTGCGGCTTTACGAGCAGGTGCTAGGGTAAGCGCAATGATTGCTAAAGGATTGTTGACGTGATGCTGCACTCCGCGAGTAACTTCTTGCAAGGTTTTCAGTTGTGATTGGCGGAGCTGTTTTTCGCGCTCGGCAAAAATTCTCTGCTCTTCACTCTTATGCAATTTCGTACGCACCTCAATAACCTTCACCAACGCTGCCGATAAAAGCCACATAAACGGAAAAGCATCAAAACTCTCAACGACGTCCGTCAAAATAGGAGAGTGAAATAATGAAGATGATTTCAATTTGAAAAAATACTGCAGGATGCAGAAAAAAAGATAACTGTATATAAAGAATCCTGACACAAAAGCCGGATATGCGATACAAAGCGCCTTCATCCGTTCGTACATTTTTTTAATGGATTTCATAGGTGTGCTCCATGAATAATGTCCATGGACATCTTGGGTTTGGATTTTGCAGAATTTATAGCTAGTACACCCGGAGGGAGTCGAACCCCCAACCCTCAG
>PLMS01000080.1 GCA_003142575.1 Ignavibacteriota bacterium | reverse complement strand
CTGGTTCTTGCAACACCTGATGGTCAGCGAGTGTGTTATGCCGGTGATGTTACTTTCACAATGCAAAGTTAAGAAATATATTCAAAGGAAAACGGGAAGACACTATGTTCATCGCAATTGATATCGGGAATACTCACACGGTCATTGGTGCTTACAAGGAAGAGAAACTGAAAGCTGATTTGCGCATTCCGAGTACCTTTCAACAAACTGAAGATGAGATTGGCACACAAGTGCTAACCTTGCTTACAGGAAAAGGAATCGACATAAAGAAAATCGACGGCGTCGGTATCTCGTCAGTCGTACCCAATCTCACCGATATTTATATTTCTCTGTCCAAAAAGTCTTTTCATCAGGAACCGCTGATCGTGAGTGCATATTTAAATTTAGGAATAACTATTCATTATGATGATCCGAAGTTCGTTGGTGCCGACAGAATCTGCAACGCTATTGCCGGATATGCAAAATATGGCGGACCACTCATCATCATCGATTTCGGAACAGCAACAACATACGACATTGTGGCATCAAACGGCGATTATCTTGGTGGTGTCATTGCTCCCGGCATTGAAACATCAGCTGCAGATTTACACAAACGAACAGCACAATTGCCAAAGGTCGACCTACATCTTCCAAATAGTATTATCGGTACTGATACTGTGAGCAGTATGCAGACAGGAATTCTCTGGGGTGCGGTCGATGCAATGACAGGTATGGTACATCGTATTCAAAGCGAATTGCAACAGGTTGAAACGAAGAAAGCTTTGGTAATCGCTACAGGCGGTTTTTCAAAATTTGTTGCAGACCATTCACAGCTCATTCAGCACATGGAAACATCTCTCGTACTGGATGGAATTCGTTTGATATACGATCGAGTATATCGCAAAGAGAAAAAACCAGCATAAATCAGACCGACGCGACCTTCTCTTCAATTTCCCGTTTTAGGCGATCGAGTTCTCGTGCTTCTGCATGGTGAGCATACAGCATTCGATATAACCCAAGCAATCCACGCACGGAAGTCTCCAAGGTTACTGCTTCATGTTGAATTTGCTTTAAAAGCTCGCGGAGTTGCTCGCGTTGCGGTGAAGGCAGCTGTGTGCAAAGCTCTTCACCCTGCGTTTCGATATCTCCATTAATATTCGCAAGAGCCGAGTTGAGTGTAGGTGTTATAGCATTGAGAACATCGCGTACTTTATCTGTCGCCAGCGTGTTCAATTTGATTTCCCGCGCACGCTCTTCTTCAAAGGATTGTGCAACGCGGAATCGGTGACGTTCATTCGTTGCATTGATGACAACGCCGAGGTGTTGGAGATCGAGTTGTTCTTTCCGCACGTAATCATATGCACCAAGTTTCATCGCATCAACAGCTACAATATCCGATCCTACCGCCGTCAACATAACCACTGGTGTTTCAATATGATTATCATACATCCATTGTAAAAGATCAATACCATTCATCTCCGGCATATAGTAATCGGTAAGAATGATATCAAAATGGGAACTGCTGTTTTCAAGTAATTCCTTCGCCTGACGGCCACCTCGTGCAATAGTCACTCGATGCTGTAATTCGTCTTGGAGTTGACCTGCGACAATGTCTGCAAAGAATTCGTCATCATCCACAAGAAGAATGTCTAGAGTTTGCTGGTCCAATGATTTTTCCCAATAGAGAATCTAGTCATTTTCAATCGTGGCTAATCTAATGAAATCTCAACACACATACAAATATCCTACGTCACAAAACACAAACGCCTCTCGAAGACAATGAGAGGCGTTCGTAATATAATAGAAATATTACCGAAATTTAACGAATACCGAACATTTGCACTGATGCATTTGCTAATTCTACCAATGGACCAAAGTATAGCCCAAACAAGAGTGTCGGTATAACAAAAGCCAGAAGAAGAATCGCTTCTGATCGTTGTAACGTGATCGAACCAGTTTGTCCTTCCGGATTGCGGAGGAACATATAGCGAAGAACTCGGGCATAGTAATAGAGAGAAATTACACTGTTCAAAGCGCCCACAACGGCAAGCCAAATCCATTTTGCGTCCAGCAACGCTGCAAAGAGATACAATTTCCCGATGAAGCCGGCGGTGGGAGGTAAGCCTGTCAGTGAAACAAGAAATATTGCCATTGCCACACCGATGAGCGGAGCTCGATACCCAAGTCCCCTGTAGGCACTGATGTCTTCACTTCCCGTTTTGTTGGCGACTAACATGACCACAAAGAACGCTCCGAGATTCATAAAGAGGTACATCATCAAATATATGAGAACTGCGGCAATACCCTGGTTACTCAAAACAACAACACCCATCAGCATATAGCCGGCGTGTGCGATGCTGGAATATGCAAGGAGCCTTTTGAGATTATCCTGCCAAACGGCAACAAGATTGCCGAGTGTCATTGTCAATACAGAAAGGATTGCCAGTAATTTATTCCATTCAAATCCATAAAGCGAAGTCCACATACCGGCAGGGACAGCCAAGATTGTTGTATCGATGAAGATGACTTTAAAGAACCGTATCATCATTGCAAAACCGGCTGCCTTCGATGCAACGGAAAGAAAAGCAGTAATGGTAATCGGTGCGCCTTCGTAGACATCCGGAGTCCAGAAGTGGAATGGCACCGCAGAAATCTTATATCCAAATCCAACAACAATAAAGATTGTCGCTGTTAGCAATGCAAAATAATTCGGTGCGTTTAATGTGAGCGAGTGATTGATACCAGCATAATCCATTGCTCCGGTTAAGCCAAAGAGAATAGAGATGCCGTATAACATAATACCGGAAGAGACCGCACCATAAATAATATATTTTAATGACGCTTCACTCGAATCGGCTGCTTCCTTTGTATATCCTGCCACTATATAGGATGAAAGACTCGTCAATTCCATGGCAAGCACCATCATCAACACATTGGTAGCGCCAGCCATCAAGAACATACCGAGTGTCATCGCAACAAGTAAAGAATAGTACTCAGCCATTCGTTTGACTGTTGTTTGAACTTCAGATGAAAAGATGGAGAACAAGAAGATAGTCAGCGTGCAAACCGCTGCCAGAGATTTGAAGAATACAGCAAACGGGTCGACTGCTATCATACCGGAGAAAATTTCCTGCGAGACTCCCGCCTGCTTGACAGCAAAGAACAATGCCGCTCCCACTCCGATGAACACAAACCAAGCAACGACCTTAGGAGTTTTTCCGAAGATGAGTCCAGCCAATATTGATAGGCATAAAGTTACAACCAATGCCGTTTCCGGTAGAAAGTAAGCGAGGTTTTGTTGAATTTGTTGAATGAATATATTCATTTACATTTTTTATTATTGAAGCAATGCGGCAGCCGAGCCATTCTGCGCGATAAGATTTACCAAATGATTCACCGATGACGTCATGACATTCAGCATGAACGACGGATAAATACCAAGCACAAGAATAATGATCGCTAACGGCACAAGCATAAACATTTCTCGTGCATCAACATCCAGCAATATGCCCCACTTCTCATTTACCTTGCCAAGGAACACACGTTGGAGCGTCCACAGCATATATGCAGCCGTCAGCACGATGCCAAGCGTCGATGCAATCGTGATGATGCGAAGCTTATCGACCTGAAATGCTCCCAAGAATGAGAACATTTCGGAAATAAATCCGCTCAAGCCCGGCAAACCAAGTGCCGCAAAAAATGCAACCGTTACAATGCCTGTATATTTAGGCATGGTCAATGCTAAACCTCCGAAGGCGTCAAGGTCGCGCGTGTGTGTACGGTCGTAAATCACGCCGACGATCAAGAAGAGCATTGCTGTGATTGTGCCGTGATTGAACATCTGGAACACCGCGCCCATCATACCTTGCGTATTCAATGCTGTCATGCCGAGCAGAACAATTCCCATATGACTTATGCTTGAGTAAGCGATGAGTTTCTTGAAATCCTTTTGCGCCATTGCGCACAATGCACCATAGACAATATTGATGAATGCAAGAATTGCCAATGCGAATGCATATTTCTGCGCCATTTCTGGAAAGATCGGAAAGCTGATACGAATCAGTCCATACGCTCCCATCTTTAATAGAACGCCGGCAAGAATAACACTGATAGCAGTTGGAGCTTCAACGTGCGCATCGGGCAGCCATGTGTGGAACGGGAAAATCGGGACTTTAATAGCAAAGCCGATAAAGAGCGCTAAATAGGCAAATGCGCGCATTTGAGTTCCGAATCCGACAAGCAGCGAATCCGGTTGAAAGTTTGCTGGATTCATCATTGCCAGCATATTAAACGTGTGAATCTTCTCTCCTGTCGCTGGATCAACAATCGCAACACTAAAATACAGTGCAATCATCGCAAGAAGCATCAGCACACTGCCGGCAAGAGTATAGAGAAAGAACTTGATAGCTGCGTACTCGCGACGAGCTCCGCCCCAAATACCGATGAGAAAATACATCGGCAGCAGCATCAGTTCCCAGAATACATAGAAGAGGAAGAAATCGAGCGACACAAACACACCCATCATACCTGTATCGAGCAACAGCAGCATCACCATATATCCTTTAAGCGCTTTATCAATCTTCCATGATGCGAAGACAGCGATAAAACTGATGAGCGCCGTCAGGATCACCATCGGCACACTTATGCCATCAACACCGAGAAAATATTCGATCCGCAGACGGCCAAACCACGAGACACTCTGAATGTCGATCCATTTTGCTTTCTCGACAAACTGCATCCCCTCTTGCGTGTTGATGCCGCTCAGATTGTAATTGAAGTTCAGGTAAACCAACACTGAAATCACGACTTGAAGAAATGTAATGCCGACCGCCGTCCATTTCATTGCGCTGCGTGCTTCTTTGGGAATCAGCAGGACAATAATCATACCGATGATCGGCAGGAACGTAATCCAGCTTAACCATCCGATACCAAGAAAATGATAGGCCATATAGTTCAACTCCTTTAAAAGCTTTTTTCAATATTCCATAAAACGAAATTCAGATAACTTCTGGTTACCTGAACCACAAGAAAAACACCATCACACCGAACAACACGAATGCTAAATAGGTTTGCACTTTTCCCGTCTGAAGTTTCCTCATTAACAACCCAAGAAAACCTCCAAGGTATGCAATAAGATTTACCATTCCGTCAACAATTTTATTATCGAATCCACCAACACCGACATAGAAAAGGAAAAATGTCAATGCCGAAACGCCTAAACCAAGCAAACCACATTCAATTTTTGCAACGATACTTGCACCCTGTATCAACAATCCTATGGCAACTTGCCAGCCGATAAACAATGACAACATTGCAAACACAGTTAAATAGAAGATAGACCCCGCCCTACCTTCTTCCCATGTATGCTTCACGCCATACGTAATGCCAATAGTCCACTTTGCCACGCCGTTCACAAAACCGTCTATAACGACATTGTCGAACCAGCGGTATGCCGCTGCAAGAGCGTCGGTTCCCTGTACAAATGTCACTTGATACAACTCGTCGAAGTACCATTTGTTTAAGAAAAATTTATAAAGCCATTTCAAAACCGGTGCATGGGCAACTGCATCGGCGTTGATCTTTTTCCAGTAGTATGTTGAAAATGCAACATAGATACCGATACCGGCGACCGCAAGCGAGAGTAACATTGCCCATGCGTGAACGTGATGAAGCGTTGCTTCAAATGCTTCATTGTTTGCTGCTGCAACCGCAAACGGGACGACAGATTCAGGGCGTTCAACGGCATGAAAGAACCAGCCGGACGCTGCACCAATCGGGTTCCAACTGTAAAATGCGAAGAAGGACAGCACGGCAAATACAATCAATGGAATCGTCATCACTTTCGGTGATTCATGAATTGCATCGAAGCGATGAGGATCTTTATGCTCACCAAGAAATGTAAGTATGACGAGGCGGAACATATAAAATGCCGTCAATCCGGCAACAAAAAAACCGATGATAGGAATAATCCAGTGACCTGTCAACTCTCCGTATGCAAGTGTACCTGCAAGAATTTCGTCTTTGCTCAGAAAGCCCGAAGTGAACGGTACACCGGAAATAGCCAGCGTGTACATCAAAAACGTCCAGAATGTGATCGGCATCTTTGTACGCAGTCCGCCCATATTGCGGATGTCCTGGGCGTCGGTTTGGTGGTCGTTCGCATGATGCAAAGCATTATGCATTGCGTAAATGACGGAACCGGAACCGAGAAAGAGTCCGGCTTTGAACATTGCATGCGTCGTAAGATGAAAAAATCCAGCAGTATATGCGCCAACACCAATTCCCATGATCATATACCCGAGCTGGCTCACTGTTGAGTACGCCAGTACTTTCTTAATATCGTTTTGTGCAATGGCAATGGTCGCAGAAATGAAAGCTGTTATCGCGCCAATGTACGCAATGACCATCAACGCATCGGCTGTCATCATCGCGAATGTGCGCGTTACTAAATAAACACCGGCGGCAACCATTGTTGCAGCATGGATCAATGCACTGACGGGTGTTGGGCCTTCCATTGCATCCGGCAGCCAGACATGCAGCGGAAACTGTGCCGATTTACCAATCGCTCCGCAGAAAATAAGAATTCCGGCAGCAGTCAACCATGCTTCGCTTCCGAATGGAATAGTACCCGACTTGATCGATTCAAAAATGACATCGAAACTGAACGTGTGGAATGTTGCATAGAGAATTAGGATTCCAATAAACATTCCGACATCACCAACACGATTGACAATAAATGCTTTCTTTCCTGCATCCGCCGCTGACTTTTTCTCAAACCAGTGTCCGATGAGCAGGTATGAACTCAATCCAACCAATTCCCATGATACATACATAAGAAAGAAGTTGTTGGTGAGCACGATACCAAACATCGAGAATGTAAAGAGTCCGAGGTAAGCGAAATAACGTCCATAACGCACATCGCCATACATATAGCCGATAGAGAAGAGATGCACGAGCGCACTCACGATGGAAACAACAACGAGCATAATCGCTGCCACGTTGTCGATCATTAATCCAAGTTCTATCTTCAACTCGCCGACACCTGGCACATTGCCGAAATTCACCCACGTGAACGTGGTTTGCAGAGTTTGATCGTGATATGCCCCCAGCTTTACAAAAAGGATTGTAAACGAAAGTACGAGTGCAGCAAAGAGAATAGAAGTACCTGCCCAATCACCGGAACGCGGTATGCGCTTGTTCAAGAAAATGAGAACAACAAAGTCCAGCAACGGCAAGAGCCAGACAACAACAGCAAGTATCAGTAAGGTTTCTTGAGACATAATTAGAAAATTTTCAATCTACAATTTCCAATTTATTGAAATTGTGCTTCTTCGTTTCCTTCATGGATTAGTCTTTTAGTTGATTGATTTCGTCGACATTCACGGTGTTGAAGTTTTGATAGATATTCAACACGATGGCAAGAAGAATAGCCGCTTCAGCCGCTGCAAGAATGATCACAAACACTGCAACGACATGTCCATCAAGTGTTGTGGTCACGTAACGGGAGAATGCGACGAAATTGATGTTGGCGGCATTGAGCACTAATTCGATTCCCATCAACACCATAATGGCATTGCGCCGCGTTAAGATGGCGAACAGTCCCAGTGAAAAGAGCAACCCACTGAGAATCAGGAAGTGCGTTAATCCAGGATGCTGAAGCCAAATGATAAATTCTTGCATAATGAAAAGTCTCTTTAGTCTTTGGGTTTCTTTTCTCGTCGTGCTATCATTGCCGCACCGATAAGCGCCACCAATAATACAACCGAAGCAATTTCAAATGGTAATAAGTACTTCGTAAGCAATAGTTCACCGATCTGCGGAGCTGTTTTATCCATTATCTTCAATTGCGAACTCACATTCCAATCGGTTGACCAGAAGATACCTATAATTGTTCCAGCCAACGCCGAAACAATCATGACTGCCGGTAGCGTTTGCACTGTTCCGGTCTTTGTATCTACATGAATCTGGTGGCTCGTAAGCATCACACCAAAGAGAATTAAAACTAAAATGCCTCCGACATAGATAAGCAATTGTGTGATGGCGATAAAATCGGCAAGAAGGAACACATAAATTCCAGCTACTCCAAAAAAGGCAAACAACAAAGCGAATGCCGCCCGCACGATGTTTCGCGAAAACACAACGACACATGCCGCACCAAGTGTGATCACTGCAAAGATGTAAAAAATTATAGTGTAAAGATCCATTGATATCAATTTGAAAGTAAAAAGTTAAAAGAACACGCCATTAGCTTGCCGGTAATTCCGGTTTCGGCGGTAGTGGTGTCATTGGAGCCGCAGCTTTTTCCGCTGCTGCAGCTGCGATCGCTGCTTTCTTTGCGGCTTGCTCCTCATCGTATTTCTTTAAGCGCTCTTTTGCACCAGCAATTTCATCCGCCGTCATATTGCTAAAGCTATAAATCAAGTTTTTTCTGTCGTATTCTGAAAATTCGTACACGTCCGTCATCACAATGCAATCGGTTGGACATGGCCACACGCACAACCCGCAGTAACAGCATTTTGCAATATCAATATCAAAACGCGGAACATAAAGGCGTTTCTTTGTATTCTTCGATGTCAACCCAAGATCAACATCCGGCGTCGATTTAATTGTATCGATAGTAATGCAATCAACCGGACATGCCATGGAGCATTGATCGCAGCCAATGCAGTCGTCAATATTAACGTATAAGCGGTTGCGCGCCCGTTCGGGAATTTTCATCTTGACGGTTGGATATTGCACCGTCGCCGAACGCGTGAAGAGGTGCTTAATCGTGATCTTCATTCCTACTACAACGGTGTAGAGGGAATGAAAGATGCTATAAAAATATGTTCCGACAGCAGACATTTAATAAATTTTCAATTGACGATTTATTCTTTCTATCATAGTACCAATATCAAACCGACTGCGAGGAGGCACGCAAACAGCCACGGCGTTAGTACTTTCCATGAGACATACATCAATTGGTCAACGCGCAACCGAGGAAGCGTCCAACGCACCCAAATTTGTATGAGCACAAATACATATGCCTTCGCGACGAACCAAAATATTCCCCACACCGGCCCAGACATAAAGGTGCCAAACGGACTCGACCAGCCACCGAGGAAAAGCGCTACACCTACAGCTGACACTGTGAACAAATTTGCGTACTCAGATAGATAAAACATCGCAAAACGCATGCCGCTGTATTCAGTATTAAATCCCTGCACCAACTCAGATTCAGCTTCCGGCAAATCAAAAGGTGTGCGATTCACTTCGGCGATAGAGGAAACAAACAGAATGAAGAATGTTATGATTGTAAACGGCATCAGCATGAGCTTCTGTGACCATGGCAATGGACCACCAAACACCACCCAATTACCAATGCCGCCATCCTGAAACTTCGTGACATCTTGCAGGTTGAGCGAACCGGTAATCATCACTACGATGATGATGGCAATTGCGGTCGGAATTTCGTAGCTGATCATTTGCGCCGCTGAGCGAACGCCGCCGAAGAGAGACCATTTGTTGTTCGATGCCCATCCAGCCATCAGAATGCCAACGACGACGAGTGAGCCAACCGCAACCAAGAAGAACGCTCCAAGATTGATGTTGGATCCAATATAGATGCTGCTGAACGGAAGGACTGCATACGCAGCATAGGTACCAACAAATGCAATAATCGGCGCCAAACGGAAAAGCAGCTTATCTGCTTTGTCAGGAATGATGTCTTCTTTTTGCAAAAGCTTCAGCATGTCAGCAATAGGCTGCAGCAATCCATGCCAACCGGTGCGCATATAGGCAACGCGGTCTTGTATATGTGCTGCGACCTTCATTTCGGTATAAAGCACTACGAGCGCATATACAATAATAAAGACGAGCGGAAGCAGGCTCAGAAAGATCGAGACAACCAGTTCATTCGCAAGTAATGTTTGTATAAATTCCATTATCAAATCCGAAATTCTAATTTCTAAATCCTACTCATTGTTGAGGATTTAGCATTTCGTTTTTAGAGTTTAACGATCCACTTCACCGAGCACAATATCAATACTTCCGGCGATGAGCACGAGATCGGCAATCATACAGCCTTTGGCAATCTCAGGCAATACGCTTAAATTCACAAAAGCCGGGCCGCGTGCTTTCACACGGAATGGGCTCGCCGTTCCATCGCTCACAATATAGAATCCAAGTTCGCCGCGCGATGATTCCGTGCGAACATAAATCTCTGCATCTTTTTCCGGACGAATGCGTTTCGGAATTGCTGCCTTCACGTTGCCTTCCGGCAATCCGGCAAGCGCCTGCTCTATGATATTGAGACATTGTTCCATTTCGTGCATACGAACGATATGCCGGTCCCAGCAATCACCGACCGTTCCCATCTCACCTTTACCAACCTGCGGTTCCCACTCAAGTTTATGGTAGATGGAATAAGGATCGTCGCGCCGTAAATCCCAATTGACACCGGAGCCGCGAAGCTGCGGTCCGCTGACTGCGTAATTGATGGCAACATCTTTTGGCAGCACACCAACGTTTGCAGTTCGCTTCACAAAAATTTCATTATATGACAACAAATCATTTAACATCTTGAGACGTGGACGGAAATATTTCACAAAATCTTTTGCTTGCTCGACAAATTTTGGCTGCAGNNCTGCAGATCATGTGAGAGTCCGCCGATCCAGATATAATTATAGAGCAATCGTGCACCGCACGTCATTTCGAATAAGTCAAGAATTTTTTCACGGTCGATAAATGTATAAAGAAACGGTGTGAAAGCACCGGAGTCGATGCCGTAGGTTCCGACAGCAATCAAGTGACTGGCGATTCTTTGCAGCTCTGCCATGATTACGCGGATGTATTCTACGCGTTCCGGAACTTCGATCTTCAGCATGCGTTCGGCTGCCAATGCAAATGCCCACTCGTTTGTCATTGCAGAGCAATAGTCCATCCGATCTGCATATGGGATCACCTGCTGGTAATTCGTCATATGCTCACAGTGTTTCTCAAAACAGCGATGCAGGTACCCAATGTGGGGAATACAATCGACGATGATCTCACCATCGACAACAATTTCAAGCCGCAGTACACCATGCGTCGATGGATGCTGCGGACCCATATTGATAATCATTTCTTCCGTACGAATAGTTTTACCGGTCGATGTCTTGATATGACCTTGTTTCACAGTATAATTCGTAGGTAGTGTTGGAGGCTGCAGCATAGTCTGGTCAATCATTCAATATTAATAAGGAACCTTCATCCCGTGATAGAATTCCTGAACCTTATAATCTTTGCGAAGCGGGTGGCCTTCCCAATCGTCCGGCATAAGAAGACGACGCAGATCGGGATGTTCATCGAAAATGATACCATAGAGATCGAAAGCTTCGCGCTCGTGCCAGTTGGCAGTTCCCCACACAGCACTGACAGACTGAATGTGCAGATTGTCTTTTGTGCAAAAGGTTTTGAGAACAATCTTGTGTCTGTGAACGATGGACGCAAGGTGATACACGACGCCGAAGGTTCCGTTGTTGTAATCCATTCCGCTTAAACACGAGAGATAATCGAATTGCAGCGCGCTATCATCGCGGAGGAAAAAGCAAATTTCTTTTGTTTTATTCGGAGCAATGCGAACCCATGGCTGCATTGCATCGAATTTCGTTTCGATGATTGCATCGCCAAATTTGGTTTTCAGAATATCAAATATTTCTTGAGCTGTCATATTCTTATGCTCGTTTCTTCACCATACTCTCTTTACGCACTTTTTCCTGCAGCTTCATTATCCCCTCGAGCAAAGCTTCCGGTCGGGGTGGACAGCCGGGAATATACACATCCACCGGAATGACGCGATCAACACCTTTGAGGACATGATATCCATGTTCCCAATATGGTCCACCACACGTCGCGCAGCTTCCCATCGAAATCACGTATCGCGGCTCAGACATTTGATCGTAGAGTCGTTTGATTCTGGAAGCCATTTTAATAGTAACGGTTCCGGCAACAAACATCACATCCACCTGCCGGGGAGTTGCACGCGGAATAATGCCAAAGCGCATAATATCGAAGTTGGATGCCGATGCCGCCATCATTTCAATTGCGCAGCATGCGAGCCCAAATTGCATCTGCCAGAGCGACGAGAGGCGTGCCCAATTCAGGAGACCGTCAAGAGAAGTAATAAAGACATTACCGTTTTCAAATCGCTGATCAAGAAGTCCCACTGGTTCTTACTCCACTATTCCGCCATCATCTACAAGAACATGCTTACTTTCAATCTCCGACGCGGCAACAAGCGTTCGTTTCATAACAGGTATTTCCGGTTTCGGTTTATCCCAATCAAGGTCACCCTTGAGCCATACGTACGCATAGCCTACGAAGAGAATCACAAGGAAAACCGCCATCTCCAGAAATCCAAACAATCCAAACTGCCGATAGACGAGCGCCCATGGAAAGAGAACAGCCACCTCTACATCGAAAATCAGAAAGACAAGTGCAATAACATAGAAGCGTACGTTCAGTCGAATCCATGCGCTGCCCACTGGTTCTTCACCACATTCATACGTTGCATTTTTTTCGGGATACGGGCGGCGAGGTCGAAAAATCCATGCGCCAAAGAGACCAAGAACAACAAAGATGACGCCGAGGAGAAGAAAGATGAAGGCTTTGCCAAATTCCGTTAGCATGAGGTGCTACAGTACATTCCGGTAATTAAAATAAATGCTCAATGTGTTAGCAATATACCGGAAACTTGCACGTGAGTCAAGAAAACCAAAATATAATCTCAGTCATACAGTTCTTATGAATCGAAGTATCAGCCAACTTATTCATTCACTGAATCAAGAATTTCGCGCACGCGGAGAAGGACTTCTCTTCCATTGTATGGTTTCGGGAGAAAATCTCTGGCTCCGGCCAGCAGAATTTCCGATTGCTGTTCAGGATCAACTAAGCCGCTCGTCATGATAACTTTCACCGTCGGTTGCATTTCTTTCATTTTCCGCAGCAGACCTAACCCGTCGAGTTTCGGCATGCCGAGATCGGAAATAACAAGTGCGATTTGTTCTTGATGCTTGCTGAACAATTCCACTCCCTCACTCCCATCAGAAGCTTGCAGAACACTGTACCCTTTTCCTTCTAAAAGCACTTTGAGATATTCACGGAGGGTAGATTCATCTTCCACAACCAAAATAGTTTCATCTCCGCCACGAATCTTGATAAATTCTTCTTTAACATGTGGAACAGGTTTTGTGGAGGTTGAAATCGGAAGAAATATATGCATTGTTGTTCCGTGGTCGACAGCAGAATCGACATCGACAAACCCATGATAACTTCCGAGAATTCCATAAACAACAGAAAGACCAAGTCCCGCTCCACTCTCCTTTTCTTTGGTCGTAAAGAACGGATCGAATACTCTGGTTTTCGTTTTTTCATCCATTCCTTTCCCAGTATCTGAAACAGCGATGTGTACGTAATCACTGGCTTGTGCATTTGGATTTTGCTGCTGAAGCTTTTTACCGCTCATACGTTTTGTTGTAAACCGCAGTGTTCCGCCATCAGGCATCGCATCCCGCGCATTCATAGCAATGCTCAGGAGTGCTTGATCTAACTGACTGCGATTTGCGTTTGTTATATAGACAGCGCTGCTAAAATCTGAAACAATTTCAATAGTTTTTGGGAGTGTTGCCTGAAGAAGCGAAACAATTTCTTTCATAACGAGATTCACATCGACCTGTTCATCGTTTACTTCCGTTTTTCCGGAAAGCGTCATAAGCTGCCGAACGAGTGCTACTCCGCGGGCAGAAGCATCGAGGATCGTCTTGATATCATGATTCAGTTTATCAGGATCGCCTATATGGCTTTCGGTCATTGAAGCATATCCTGAGATGATATTAAAGATGTTATTAAAATCATGTGCGACACCGCCGGCGAGCGTACTCACACTTTCCATTTTCTGTGATCGGCGAACCTGCTGTTCCAACTTTTTCTGATTCGTCATATCCAACGCAATGCCGAGAGAAGCAGGAGCGCCTTCAAAATGAATTGAGCTTGCAGTAAAATCCAACCATCGTTCTGTTCCATCTTTTGTGACGATCTTGAATTCGTATCGAGACGGCACACTCTCGCCCCTCTGTTGTGCTGATCTTCGCTGCTGAATCATTTCTATGTGATCCGGATGTGTCAACTCCCAAAATGTTTTATGCAACAGTTCATCGTTTGTATACCCGGTAAGCTGTTCTGCAGCAGAGTTGACATAAACAAATTTTTCACCATGATAAATAAAAATCGCGGCAGTGCTGGTTTCTGCAAGTGAACGGAATCGTGCTTCACTTTGCTTCTGGGCTTCTTCTGCCTGCAAGCGCGCTTCACGCTCACGTTTTTGGTTTACAACAGAAAGAATAGCCGGAACCAATCGAATGCTATTCGTCTTCAGGAGAAATTCCGACGCACCCTCCTTCATACACTCAACGGCTTTCTCTTCCCCTACCGACCCTGTGTAAATGATTGTCGGCGTATCAGGTGACATTTCTTTGGAGAGCCGAAGCGCTTCTATTCCCGTGATATCCGGGATAGTGTAATCAATCACAATACAATCGAATTTCGATAACTCAAGTTCTCGAATGTATGTTTCTCTGTTGCGAGCTTCCTTAACGACGATCTCAACTGGCGCAGATTGCACTTTACGCGTGAAGAGCCGTATAGACGACGGATCGTCTTCAAGCAAGAGAATGGATAGTACGGTAGACACAGCGATGACCCCTTACGACTATCTAATTATTGCGCTATGGAATAATACAAAACAAAGGGAAAGTCTTAGAAAGAATGTATGAGAAGTCAAATAGAAAAGCAACATCTAAACGAAGGACGATAAACTTTTTTTCATTATCCATCAAGATTCATTTGGGGGGACCATCGTTCCACTTCGTCTCTGCTGTCCCTGCAAGAATATTTGCATACCGGGCAAGAACAAATAACAGATCGGCTAGACGGTTCAGATATACCAATAGGAATTTTCCTATGTCCTCTTTTCTACCTAATGCGTCCACAAGCCGTTCTGCACGGCGGCAGACCGTGCGAGCAAGGTGCATCTGCGAACCTACGAGCTGACCACCCGGAAGAATGAACGATTGCAATGGTTTCAGTTGTGTCTCTATCTGATCAATGATTTTTTCCAGATTTTGGATGTGATCTTGCTGAATACGCTGTATTTTCGGAGACACAGTGTCCATAGGAGTTGCAAGATCGGCGCCAAGGACAAACAACTGATTCTGAAGTTGTTCAAGAATACTCTCAATTTCGTCGGGAGGATTGAGAGCGCGGACAACACCAAGCTGTGCATTCAATTCATCCACCGTACCGTACGCATCAATACGGAGAGTACTTTTCGGGAGGCGTTTACCGCCAAAAAGCGATGTATCTCCATTGTCGCCGGTTTTCGTATATATTTTCATGCGTTTTTCTTTTTCCCGCTTTTCCAAAATTGCGGCAATTCATTATAATAGTGTGCTGCTGTTTTGATACCGCCAAAGAAGTTATCGAGATTGATAAATTCGTTTGGTGCGTGAGCATTTTCGTCCGGCAAACCGAAGCCAAGGAGAACAGAATCTATACCAAGCAGTCTTTTGAAATCCACAACGATAGGGATGGAACCGCCTTCACGTTGATACAGCGGCTTCTTGCCGAACCCCTTTTCGAGCGCTGCTACTGCCGCCTTCACACCCGGACTATCCACCGGAGTAATAGCCGGTTCACCACCGTTCAAATAGCGCACTTTCACGGAAATTGTTTTTGGAGCAATAGCTTTCATATGCTTTTCGAAAAGTTTTGCGATCTTTGCCGAAGATTGATCGGGCACAAGACGCATGGAAATTTTCGCAAATGCTTTCGAGGGAAGCACAGTCTTCGCCCCTTCTCCCGTATACCCGCCCCAGATGCCGTTGCATTCAAGTGTCGGTCGTGCCCAGAGCCGTTCGAGCGTTGTAAATCCTTTTTCACCGTAGAGTTGTTTCAACCCGAGCGATTTTGCGTACGTCTTGTCATTCCATGGAAGTTTTTTGAAAGCTGCTCGTTCTGCTTTTGTCAATGGGCGAACATCATCATACATTCCTTTTACAGTGATGCGTCCATTCTTATCATGGAGAGACGCAATCATCTCCGTCAACACCTGAATAGGATTATGCACGGATCCGCCGAACGAACCAGAATGCAGATCGCTGTTCGGTCCGGTTACTTCTACTTCCATATATGCCAGACCGCGCAGTGCATACGTTACCGACGGAACACCCTTAGCGAACATCCCAGAATCAGAAATCACAATCACATCGGCTTTGAGCAAGTCTTTGTGTTCACTCACAAACTTTGGAAGATTATCACTACCGATTTCTTCTTCGCCCTCAAAAATAATTTTAATGTTCACCGGCAGTGTACCGCCATTTTTCAAAAAGGCTTCGATGGCTTTCAAGTGAATAAAAATCTGACCCTTATCATCAGATGCACCGCGCGCGTAAAGATTTTCACCACGGATGGTTGCCTCAAAAGGCGGAGTTGTCCACAAATCCACCGGATCTTCCGGCTGCACATCGTAATGTCCATAAATAAGGATCGTCGGTTTGCCCGGCGCACTTAACCAATCGGCATAGACAACGGGGTGGCCTTCCGTTTCCAGAATCTGCACGTTCTGCAAACCGATATTTTTCATATGGTTTTTTAGCCACTCAGCCGTGCGACGCATCTCGGGCTTGCGCTCGCTCTGCGAACTGACACTCGGGATGGCAAGGAGTTCTTTTACCTCTAAGAGATATCGATCATGATGAGATTCGATGTATGATAGAATTTTTTTCATACTTATATCCTTTAAGAAGAAATCATTTTTTTGATAGAGTGTCTAATGAAAAACAATCGGTGCTTGATTATTTTCCAGTTGCTTTCAACAGATTATCATATGCTTTTTTGTTCTTCAGGATTCTGATCGCTGTCTGCAATTGCTTATCTTGTGAAAATGTTGATTCAAAGCGGGCTTTGTCGCCTTTTATCCGCGCAAGAATTTCTGTCTTGAGTGTTGTCCTGATTTCCTCCTGAAAGCGATAAATCTGTCTGTCCTTATCTCTCTTGAGAATAGTTTCTAACTTCTCAATACCATCCACGAACGATTTGTCGTACCGGGCATCGGTAGCAAGCTTGCGCAGTTCTTGCAGCTTCACTTCTCCTTCTTCCTCGCATTCGAACCCTTTCTCCTTGAGGAAAACCTCAAAGTTCTCGATCTGTTTGTTTGTTACCTCAAAGCTGTCGGGAAGTGTTTTATTCTCAGCAGCATAGCGGTTTGCATACTTGAAGAACATCGCTTTTCGGTTAAGTTCATCGAGGAATGTGCTATGGAGAGAATCCGTAACAATCGTATCGGGAAGAATTCCACCACTTTCCCAAACACGTCGACCATGAGCGGTACGAAATTCATGTTTCAAGCTATCGGGCACGGTTGTTCCGTTACCGTCGCCATCTCGATGTCCGTAATCAATTTCTTGGATACACCGTCCACTTGGCGTGTAATACTTTGCTGTAGTCATTTTTAGCGATGAAGTTTCCGAAAGCGGCGTGATGGTCTGCACCAATCCTTTTCCGAACGTGCGTGTTCCTACAACAATACCACGATCCAAATCTTGTATCGCCCCGCTGACAATTTCGCTGGCGCTCGCGCTAAATCGATTGACCAGAATCGTTAAAGGTAAATCACGAAGCATAGGAGTTTCCGAAGAAGTGTAACTCCGCTCAGAAGATGTTTTACGCCCGCGTGTTGAAACGATTAAACTTTTCTCCGGCACGAACTTGGAGACAACATCGACCGCGCTTTCGAGTAATCCGCCTGGATTATCGCGCAGGTCAAGAACTAATCCTTTTAATTCTCCGTTTACCCGAAGATCTTTGATCGCATTACGTAGATCATCTCCCGCAGTCCGCGAGAATCGTTCCAACCGAATGTAAGCTACACCATCCGAAACATATCCTGAATAAGCAATATTTCGAACGAGAATCTCTTCACGCATCAGTACAAAGTCTATCGGTTTCTTCTCGCCTTCTCGTTCAATCTTCATTCTCAATTCTGTACCGGGAGCACCGCGCACAAGCTGACGAACAGCGTCCAGCGAACCTCCTTTCACTGATTTTCCTTCCACCTCGATAATTCGATCACCGACTTCCATACCCTGTTTTGCCGCAGAGAAACCTTCGAGCAAACTGATGATTGTAATGTACCCATCACGTTGACCGATGGTAACGCCGACACCGCCATATTTGCCTGTCGTAATAAGATCGATCTCATCATTCTCTTTCTCGCCGATGAACACCGTGTACGGATCGAGCGTCTTGACCATACCATCAATACCGGCGCGCATCAATTCTTCTGGGTTAAGCGTATCAACATAGTTCACAGCGATTTCCTTATAGACCCTGCCGTACATATCGATGCCGCGGTAGATTTTCAGAAAGAAATCGGCGTCGCCGCTTTCGGAAAGGAAGCCGAAGAAGAGAAGCGCAAACAACAAAAGAAAGAGTGTCACTATGGTTGTTTTCTTTATCTTACTAACGCGTGTTTGATTCATAAAATTTTGCTCCATCCTCATCTCTTTGTGGAAAGCGCTTCTGTTACTTGTTGATAAATCAATTCATGCATATCGTCGATAGGTTGTAATCCGTTAATAATGCGATATCGTGATTCATTCTTCGCAATTTGGAGATACCCTTCGCGGACTCGTTCATAGAACTCCATGCCGCTGGATTCCATCCGGTCTTTATTGGTCTTTGCTGCTGAGATACGCTTTTCAATCTCTCGAATCGGGATATCGAGAAAAAAAGTCAGATCTGGCACAAGACCACCCGTCGCGTACCGATTCATTGTTTGAATAACATCGAGCTCAATACCACGGCCATAACCCTGATAGGCCGTTGTGGAATCATAATATCGATCACATAACACCACCATGCCGCCTTCCAGTGCAGGCAGCACAACTTCCTGGATCAGTTGCGAACGACTTGCAGAGAACAGGAATAATTCGCTCGCTTCGCTCATTTCTGTATTGGTTCTATCGAGTAGCATCTTGCGAATTTTCTCGCCAATCTCTGTGCCGCCTGGCTCTCGTAAGATAATTACATGATGATCCTGTAGCGTTAAACGATCAGAAAGCAATCGCACCTGGGTCGATTTCCCAGAATAGTCGAGACCTTCAAAAGTAATAAGCATGGGAACTGGTGCGGTGGTTACATTGTGATTGATGATTTGAAATTTCTTTGCGAGTCTTTTTGCTTTGCTTTTCTGAATTTATAAATTCTTACTTCTCTTTTCTGTATTATTAAAAATACTCAAATTCGGTCTGTTATGCAATCGACCCAAGCGCATCTGTCGAGTCCGATGCAATCTTCATTGAGCAAAGTCCGCTCCATTTCTCATGAACCAACGGTTCTATTGGATTACCCTTCGGGTGTTTATGTTGTGAAAAACTAAAGGCAAAAATGAGAATAGACAAGAACATTATGTACTAGATGACAGCATAAGAAAAAAATCCTTTTAGTTAACATAAATATTATTTATTATAAATTATAGCCATCTAAAAAACCAGCTTTCGTTATGTATTTGATTGGGGGAGAATATGCCTTTGTGGTTTATGTTGACAGGAAACGAACCAGAGAGACTGCAAGAAACTTTCCTAGACTTCTTTTCCAACCATGACCTTCCTCAAGGTGTGGCATTGTGGAAATGGAAAAGATCATGTTGGATATGTTCACCAGAAAAATTCAGGCAGGAAATTCTTATCACTTTTACAAGGTATGGAGTAATTGAATTCTCATCGGCACCCTCTCCCACTGACATAGAATTTATGAGTGGCGATGCTACTTCACTCACCCTCTCTTCATAAGAGTACTCGATCCATATCGATAAATGATTTTCTCCTCCGGTGCATTATTTCCTCGAATCAGAACGTCCGATTGGCTCAGGTTTTCTTGCTCCTCTCAACATTTTTCACTACCATACATCAGAAACTGAAGCGGTGACTAATCCTGTAGGATGACGAAAGCACAAAAGAAACATATCCCGCCACCCTCCCTCTCTTCTTCTCCCAAAGCGTTAAACGCCATCGAGCAGAGACGTCTTGAATCGCGGGAAGAGGATTCTATGCTCATCAAGCGTGCACTTGCAGGAGACCAAAAAGCATTTCACAAACTGCGATTGAAATATTATGACGCCATCTTCAAACTTATCAATCGAATGATCCGCAATCGTGAAGAAGTGGAAGATTTGACACAGGAAGCGTTCATCAAAGCGTTTACATCGCTCAATAGATTCGATAATCAGTACTCATTTTCGACATGGCTCTACAAGATCGCAACAAATAATTCCATCGACCATATCCGCAAAAAGAAGCTACAAACGTTTTCCATCAACAAACCCATCGAGTCGGAGGAAAGCGATTATTCATTCGAATTGCCTGATACAGACCCTGAGCCTGATCAAGAATTGATCGCCTCTCAGCGCAAGAAAATGCTGGATGAGGCGATGAATTCGCTTCCACCGAAGTATCGGCAAGTCATTCTTATGCGCCACGTAGATGAAAAAGAATATCAGGAAATTGCCAAAACGCTGAAGCTTCCGCTCGGCACAATTAAAGCCCACATTTTCCGCGCCCGCGAACTATTGTACAAGCAGCTCCGAGATAAAATGCGTCATTATTGAACATGCATGCAACTTTCTGAACATTCTTTCCGTAAGAATAAGTGAAATCATAGGGATAGGTGTACGATGAAAAACTCTAAATTCTTTCGACTTATTCTCCTCTTTAGTACTGCATGTACCGTCGTACTCTGTGCATATGCACGTCAAACGAACCACCGCGAATTTAGCCGTACGCATGAAAAAGAGGTACGGGTTATTCTTGATATTTCATTTGGAAGCATCACAATCGAGCGAGGCAAAAGTGACAAAATTGCCGTGGTCGATTATGACGAGGAAGAATCAAATATGCAGAAGTTGTACATCTCGTATGATATCTCTCATGAATCAGGAACGTTGCACATCAAGTTGAAAGAATCAACTCACTTCTGGGGCGATGATGGGGACAGTAAAGGACACCGTAATCATCTCGAGATTAAATTGGGTGACACTGTTCCGATTTCCTTTGAAATAGAATTGGGAGCAGGCAAAGGTGAAATCGATCTTACTGATTTACAGGTTAAAGAATTCAATATTTCGACAGGTGCCAGCAGTGTAACGATGGAGTGTAGAAAACCCAATCCCATTTCTGCCGATGACATTTCTATCGAATCAGGCGTAAGTAAGTTTACGGCGATGGACCTCGGTAATTTGAATTTTCGCAATTTAAAATTTAGCGGAGGGGTGGGATCCTATAAACTTGATTTCAATGGTACGTTCCGTCAGAGCGCCGAAGTGCAAATTGAAGTCGGCCTCGGCTCGATCAATGTCTATGTTCCAAAATCAATTCCCGCCAAGTTGGTGTACGATGATAACTGGCTTTCCAGCTTTAGCCTTGACGATGATTTTGAAAAAACACGCAAGGGAGTTTATGAAACCGCTGATTTCCAGGATTCTTCTAAGCGTTTGACGATTCGAATGGAAGCGGGATTAGGCAGCGTACGGGTTTATAGAAAATAAAACCAGATTCGTTCTTGTCACACAAGCATCCCTATGGGGATTTTTCTCTTCTCTTGTTCTGATCTCTCACCGCTCGTTCGCTTGGATAAAATGCATCTTACTTTTAATAGGATGTCAGTTCTACAGTATTACCCAATCCCGAAGTGAAAGAATTGCCCCCATGATCGCGGCTGACTTACTTCGCGTGTTCGAATAAGATTGAGAAGCGCTTGCCTGTACGCATCACCGGGAGCAAGACCGTTGGCAAGGTATGTAAAAAAATATTCGCTGAAAAACTTCGCTGCTTTCCGGTCTGCCTGCCATGCATTAAAGAAAACATCGGAGGCTCCGTTCAGATGAAGCAACAAAGCATGTTCAGCGGAGAGCCCTAAACCTTGACCATACTGGTTGGATAAAATCATGACAGGAACGGCTGCAAGCTCTGTAAGCTTTTCAAACGGAGCAGTCGTTGATTGCTCCACGATCAATCCATTGGAAAGAACTATACTGCCAAGCGGAAATTCAGTGCTTCGTTGGCTAAACTCGGTAGAAATCTGCAGAATGTCTGCCTTGATGGATTTTAAATTATCCCACGATGCTTCTAATCCCACCATGACATGGGCGTTTTTAAAGAAGCTGCGTATGTCCCGTAGTTCATAATCCACCGACCAATTCTTGCCAGTCGGATTTCCAAACGCCACTACATCTTGTGTGCGAGTAAATGACGCCGAGCGATAGCGGAGCGAAGCAAGCGATGGAACATAGTCCACACTGGTTAGCTCAATCACATACTTGACATTGCCTTTCGCGTCCTGTCGTTCAATGGCGTGAAAAGGAAATCCGTCCATCTCACGATTAACTACAATGATAAGATTTCGCTCGAAGAGGTCATCCACCGGACGGAGGAGAAGTTCATACAGTTGCGTTGAAAGTATCGCGAAGCGCGTCATCGAAGCCACACTTGCCTCTCCGGCTTCGCCGGAATAGACAGTTGGATCTTGAAGAAGTCTTCGGTATTCCGCCATGAGTTGAAAAAGACTATCGCGGCGAAGCGCGGAAGCGCGGACAACAAGCTTTGAACGCGTTAGGGCAAAGACATAGAGTGTATCATCCGTTGGCAAGAATTCTATCGCCAGTGATCCATTCGGAATGTAATTCCGTAATGTTGCCGTTTCCACTCGTCCCGGCAGCACCAATACCTCGTAGTTTGGGTGCTCACTGATAATTTCCCACGAACCTTTGCGAATCGATTGGTTGGCGGATTCGAGTTCGGCATGGAGCACTTTCATCTCTTTGCTGTCGGACGAACGTTGCTTGCTGGTAAACCGGGCAGTGTATTCCACTTCGAGCAGTTTTGCCTTTTGAAGTTGCGCCTGAACATCCTTCGTCTGTTGTTTCACTTTTGAATGACGCAGGGACACATCCAATGGCTGAAAGATAGCAGCAAGTTGTTTCACACGAGCAAATTCGAGGGTCTTCAATGCCTCTTCCTGCCGCTGCATCTTGATGAGTAAAGCACTAAGTAATTCATACCAGTCCGTGTGTAAAGAATAAATTCCGAGTGCGGCTTGATATGGTTCATGTAATTCTACATTGCAATATTCAGCAAGTGTGTTTTGGGCGAGCATGACAGCTTTTACATACCATTCCCGCGCTTTAAAAAGATCACCGACACGTTCAGCCTCTTTTCCTATCTGAGTGTACAAATACCCCTCACCGGCGATGTGTCTGCACTCCTGAAATTCTTTTGCAATCTGTTCGTATGATTGCTGGAGTTTCTCCCTACTCTGCAATCGTTGTTCCGGTGTCATCAAGGCGAAGTTGCATCGAACAAGAAAAACGGAGAGATAATTTTCTGCAATGCGATCGCCCTGAGAACGTGCAAGTTCTATCGCTTCAGTATAATATCGCTTTGATTCGAGTAGTTTCCCGTTCTGCTCATAGAGATGTCCAAGCCGGAATAGTAAAATCGTTTCCAACTCTTTACCGGTACGCGCACGGCGGAGCGTATTGATGGCATCGCGGAAATCTCGGAGCGCGGCGTTCACATTGTTTTGAGCTGAATGAAGAAGTCCGATCTCTATATGCACACGAGCAACAAGAAGAGGATCTTGTATTTGACCTGTTGACGCCAATGCTTGTGTTAATGAATTGGTTGCTTCCATGTAACGTTGTTGAATACGGTAAATACTTCCGATTCCGCTTAATGCCGCAACGATATTGAGATCGTCTCTACTTGCCTGTGCTTCTGTGAGTACATCTTTATAAATGTGCTGTGCCTCGTCTAGATCGTTGTTTATTTTCAAAGTGGATGCAAGTTTCAGCTGTGCTTCAACAAAAGCTATCTTATCGCCGAATGCTGTTGCGGATGCGGATGCGTTTCGATACCAGGCTATTGCTCGATCGAACATTTGCAGTTCTGTATAGAGATCTCCATCGAGGAGTGCAAGTCGTATTTCGCCATGTACATCTCCTTCTTTCCGCATCAACATTGCAGCTTCTTCCGAGATTGCAAGCGCCGCTCGGAATTCTCCAAGCTCCAGCTCGGTCTGAACCAGAAATGTAAGCGCTTCAGTAAGTTGATCGGTTTTTTTGAGTTCTTGAAACAAGCGAATGGCTTGTTCTAGGAGCGGCTTCGCTTGTTTGAATGATCGCTCTTGAATGAGAACGACCGCTTTTTCGTACATCTCGGTCGGATCTGTCAGCGGGTGTTCGCCGATATCACATGATAGTAGAAGAAAAACACCAAGGACAAGAAGAAGTAATGTGTGCTTCACAGAGGCTTCGATTTCCGTATCATGATGGAATGTGATTGCCGAACCAACTCGGACACGATGAGAATATAACAAACTCCTGCTTACGCTTCAACAAAAAGATTCAGCTTATGCACCGTGACTTTTTACCACGTCAAGAATATCATCTGCATTGTTGGACAAAATACCGTCTACGCCGTATGTCAACATCCGCTGGGCATCATGGACTGAATTGAGTGTATAGACATAAACCGCTATGCCATGGCTGTGTGCATCATCAACCATCCGATGCGTGAGTTCGCGTTTGGCACAGACAAAGACCGATGCTCCAACACGCTCGGCGAGTGTTGATGGTAATCGGCTAAAATCATAAGAAAAATTATAGCTTATACCCGTCACCGACGACGGTTTCATTTTCTTGATAGTTGCTAAAAGTTGGTGATCAAACGAAGAGAACATCACGCGATCATCCATGCCACATCGATGAACTGCATCGAGCACTTTCTCCTCCAACAACCCCGGCGGTTCACGATGCAGCCAATCCGATTTGATTTCCACATCCACCCAGAGCCGGTCGCCAACTTGTTGAAATACTTCGCAAAGTGTCGGAATACATTGATGCGAAAACACCGGATGAAACCATGAACCTGCATCGAACCGGCGAATTTCTTCCATCGAGTAATTGCGTGCGGGACCATTACCCGTTGAAGTACGTTGAAGTGTACGATCATGGAGAACAATCACTTCTTCATCTTTTGATAATCGGACATCGAGTTCAATCATGTCGATACCGGAAACGCTTGCAGCGCGTTCAAAAGATGCAAGCGTGTTTTCCGGCACCTTTGCTGATACACCACGGTGTGCAATAACATATGGCGGTTTATTGTGCAAAGGTTTCGGCTGGTACGGCTTCATTTCATCCTGTCTTTATAGAGGGCATCGAGTACCAACTTATGCACGTAACCGATTTCGTCCATTCCATTGATGGGGATAAGTCGATTGGTTTTACGATAATAGTCGATGAGAGGCTTCGTCTGCTGTTGATAGACTTCAAGACGACGACGGACAGGCTCCGGTTTATCATCATCACGTTGGTACACTTCACCACCACACTGGGGGCACATTTTAAGATTGGCACCGATGCGAGCAATAGTATAGATGCGTCCACAGCCCCGGCATAATCGTCGCTGATTAAGACGATCAATAATTTCTTCATTGTCGACTTCAAAACTGATGACACTATCGAGCCGAACACCAAGTTTTTCAAACAGCGCATCAAGTGCGCTTGCTTGCGGAAGTGTTCGCGGGAAACCATCCAGAATAAAATTTTCTCTCGCCTCCTCGGAAGTAAGTACTTCTTCAATCAAACCAACAACCACATCATCAGGGACGAGATTGCCGACATCCATAAAAGATTTGGCTTTCAATCCGAGGATTGTCTTATTCTTTACGGCTTCGCGCAGCAAATCGCCGGTCGAGATATGCGCCGAATGGAATTCTTCAACAAGTAATTTGGCTTGAGTCCCTTTACCCACGCCTGGAGGTCCAAAAAGGATAATTTTCATGCGTTCGTCATTCTTTGTAAGTTGATAATAGTTGAATTAAAAGCGATGCTAATGTACAGGAATAATAGTTTTATACAAAATATATGCTTTATCACAGTTTCGATTCATAAAAGAGCAATTTATTCCCTCTCTAACATTTGAGCTGATGATAGCACAACAACATATGAATCTATCCATAAAAAAGTCTACTATTGAAGATGTCAAAAAATCACATTTCCGATGTCTCGCAGAACGAGAGAATGAATTTCACGAAAACAGAAAGTTGAATGATCAGTATGCTACCTTGTGCAGTATTAAGATACTACGCCAAAAGTAAACACGAACGTCGTCACACCTGACTGGCGCTCAATGCTGGGTGTGAGGATGAGCAAAGGTCCGCCCCTAATTCGTGATCCGATTGCAACACCACCGCGGAGTGTGAACTCCCAACCGGAACTTACCATCAATACGTCTGCACCGATCATCGGTTGGAAGAAGAACGCTTTCCAGTATCCTGTTCTGCGATAGGCACTTATACCTAATTTTACAGCATCAACTGTTAAATCTGTCTTTATTGTATCCGTCCGGTGCTGCATGTTCAGTTCAGGAACATCCACCAACGATGTTGATTTCGATTTGTAGTGGCTGTAGCCAAGTGAAATTCCGAGTGTTGGCGCTTTCTTTGCATCCTCCTGCTTGACAGGATAAAAAGTGATGCCGGGAGAAAGAACACCGTCTTGAACCTTTCCGTCGCTCTCTTTCCAATAGGCGATATTCGCATCTAAGAAACCTTTGTATGAGAATCCAGCATAAAGAGTTTTCCCATTCATCTCACTATTGGCACTGAAACCTGCGCCACCTCCTATGCCACTCGTGCCGCGTTTGATAAATTCACCTTGGGAAAAGGAACAGTGAACCAAACTTATCATCAGAAAGAAAAACATGGAGAGTCGTTTCATCTCTTATACTCCTTCTGTATTTCTTGGTTGAGATTTCGATTCGATAACAGCAAGCTGACCGCATGCAGCCTGAATGTCCTGGCCAGAACTGCTGCGAACCATTACAGTAATATCGGCTTCGCGCAGTGCGGCAGCAAATGCTTCGATACGCGGAGCTGGTGTAGGCTTAAGCGACGCTCCGATGCCAGACGGATGCATAAACGAAATGGAATGAAATGGAATGAGATTCACTTTGCATGGAATTCGTCTGCTTAACTTGACGAACGCTTTAATGTCTGCCGCTGTGTCGTTGAAACCATCGAACAAGATATACTCGAACGTCGGACGGCTGCGCTTTTTATGATAGTAATAATCCAACGCCTCGATGAGTGTATCGACAGGAAATTTCTTTGTGATGGGCATGAGCTTTGTGCGTTTGTCGTTGTCCAGAGAATGAAGCGAGAGTGCAAGCTTCACCGGGTGTTCTTCATCGGCAAGCTGGCGGATCCTGTCGGCATAACCGGCTGTAGAAATAGTGATGTGTCGCGCACCGATGTTTAATCCCCTGCCATCATTGATGATGTCTATGGATTTCATCACGTTCTCGTAATTGAGGAATGGTTCGCCCATGCCCATATAAACGAGATTCGTAATACGTTTTGCGCTATTTCGTTGTACCTGAATCACTTGGTCGATAATTTCCCCAGCAGTCAAATTACGTAAGAAGCCCATCGCTCCTGTCGCACAGAACTTACAATCAAGCGGACAGCCGACTTGCGTGGAGACGCAGAGAGTCAAACGCTTATCTTCTCCAGATATTTTTTTTGCCGAAGGAATCAGTACGCTTTCGATTGCTAAACCATCTTCCAAACTGAAGAGGAATTTTGTTGTACCATCCGTAGACACACTTTGGGCAACTGGTTGGAGATTGGAAATTGCTGCACTATCGTTAAGAGCTACACGAAAATCTTTTGAGATGTCGGTCATTTCATCGAAGTTCTGAGCGGCTTTTGCATAGAGCCAGCTATAGAGCTGTACTGCACGGTATTTCTTTTCACCGAGCCCTTCTACAAACGCCTGAAGTTCGGAAAGATTAAATCCTTTGAGATTTTTCTTTGTCATGGATACTATAAGGTAAGGAAAGATGTGAGGGAGAGCAAGGTATGAATTTAAAAACAGGAAAACCTCAAACAACTTACATTATCCAAATTTTTAAATTGATTCTTGTATTGATCTGTTATTCCAGCATCAAGTTCTAAAACTTTTTATGGAATGACTTCCTGTCGCATTCTGTCGGGACAGACAAAAATTTTAAATATAACAACGACTTTGGATGAAAAAAGAAAACCCCAAGCAACTTTCGTCACTTGGGGTTTTAATTTAAATCTGGCATCGACCTACTCTCCCATGCAGTTACCCACATAGTACCATCGGCTCAGAGGGGCTTAACTTCTCTGTTCGGAATGGGAAGAGGTGTAACACCCTCGACATAGATACCAGAAAAACTCAATTGGGAAGTAATGCATAAACTAAACTCTGTTTCGAACTTCTAATGATGACCTCCATCTTTGAGATGAGCGTATCGATGGATCAACAAAAATTAAGATTAAGCCTATCGACCTATTAGTACCGCTTGACTACACATATTACTATGCTTCTATCTACGGCCTATCAACCAAGTCATCTCCTTGGGGTCTTATTCTGCCGAAGCAGAAGGGAAACCTCATCTTTGGGCGGGTTTCGCACTTAGATGCTTTCAGTGCTTAT
>PLMS01000145.1 GCA_003142575.1 Ignavibacteriota bacterium | reverse complement strand
AGAAAGGAAGTTCTTGACAATGCCACCGAGAGAACTTCCTCTTCAAGAAAGAACATTGTTCCGATTATGTCTTGCGGTTATGTCCGGTCTTCTTCTCGGGTTCTCTTTTCCTCCTTCGCCCTTCTATTCGCTTGCATACGTTGCATTTATTCCGCTGTTTTATCTTTTTGCACACTTTGGCTCCTATAATCAGATAGCAAAATACTCATACCTGTTTCTGCTCGTGTTCCACCTTCTCACAGTGTATTGGACCGGTGGGTTTGCTGTCGGAAAAGACATTTGGATGATGACGGCGGGGGCGGCGGTCATATTCATTCATCCGATGCTCTTCCTGCCATTTATTCTGGTCTCGTATCTTGTACGGAAAAGACTTGGACTTGTTCCCGGTCTCATTGCGTTCGCCCTGTTCTGGACTTCTTTTGAATATCTCCATTCACTTGGAGAATACTCTTTCCCGTGGCTTACCATTGGTAATAGTCAAGCATATGATTTAAATCGTATTCAGATAATAGAATATTCGTCAATCTATGGATTGACACTTCTGATATTTGCATTCAATATTCTTGCTTTCTTCGTGCTCTGGAAAATGGCAATCAACAATTGGAAACTTCGATCACTCTCTGTATCCGTTGTCTTGATTCTCTTAGTGGTTCTTTATTTTGGACCTGTTCTCTATGGAAAATGGATCATCAAAAAAGAATCGATTGAATCAGGAAAAACTGTTTGTGTTGGCGTCATTCAACCTAACTTTGATCCGTGGGATAAATGGGGTGGAGGCTCGAGAGAAAAATGGGATTCCTACTTTGATCAGTTTAATACATATATTGAAGAGACAAAGAGCCTGGCACGTTACAAACCGGATATTATTCTCTGGCCAGAGACGGCTATTCCATTTCACATTCTCTCGCCGAGATATTTACCATACCTTTCAACCCTCCAATTGCTAGTCGACACACTGCAACTTCCAATCTTTACCGGACTACCTACGATAGAATATTTCGATTCGTTGAATGCACCAGCAACAGCACAAAGGATTAGTGGAACTAAAATCTTTGCAGAATCTTACAACTCTGCAATTTTTATCCAACCAAAGTGTATGCCTGGGCCTATTCATAAAAAGTCCATTCTCGTACCATTTGCGGAACGTATTCCATACGCAGAGACATTTCGATTTCTGATCGAACCTCTGAAGTGGAATGTAGGAATATCAAGCTGGGGAAAAGGTGAGGATACATTAACATATACGCTACCCCTAAACAATAGGGGTATATCAAAATTTTCCGGAATGATTTGTTATGAATCGGTCTACCCCAACTACGTGAGAGAATTTGTGAAGCGTGGCGCAGAATTTCTAGTAGTTATTACGAATGACAGCTGGTGGGGGAATACTTCCGGTGCGTATCAGCATGCCTCATTTGCATCGCTGAGAGCCGTGGAGACACGCCGCTGGGTGGTTCAGTGTGCCAATGGCGGCATTTCTATGATTGTCGATCCTACGGGCACTACACACTTGGCGACGAGCCTCTATAGTAAAACACGGTTCGTCGGTGATATTTATTTAAAATCAGAAATGACATTCTATGTGAAATACGGAGACTTTGTAGCACATTTATGTCTTGCTGCTTCTGTGATGATACTCATTGCAGCAGTTGTTCAAAAAAAGAAAGAGAAAAGGATTTCAAATGAATTGGATTGATCTTCGAAGCGATACAGTAACAAAACCCTCGCGTGAAATGCGAGAATCGATGAGTGCAGCCGAAGTAGGTGATGATGTATATGGCGAAGATCCGACGGTGAATCTTCTTCAAGATAAAACCGCAGATATTCTTGGGAAAGAAGCAGCACTTTTTGTTCCCTCAGGTGTTATGGCTAATCAGCTTGCTATCAAAACACATACTCAGCCTGGAGATGAGGTTATTGTGGAAAGCGAATCACACATCTTCAACTTCGAAACGGCGGGAGCTTCTTTTCTTTCCAACGTTCAATTACTTCCTGTAAACGGAAAACATGGAATCCTTACTGCTGAGCAAATAACTCAATCAATCCGCTCCCCGATCTATTACAATCCAAAAACATCTCTTGTGTGCCTTGAAAATACGCACAACAAAGCAGGTGGAACGATCTATCCACTTGAAGAGATTAAAAGTATTGCTGAGCTGGCAGGAAATCGAAGTATTAGTCTCCATTTAGACGGCGCGCGTATCTGGAACGCATCTGCAGCAAGCGGCATCATGCCAAAAGAATATGCTCGATTCTTTGATACAGTTTCAGTTTGTTTTTCAAAAGGATTGGGAGCTCCGGTCGGTTCTGCGCTTGCAGGAACACGAGAGAAAATCGAGAAGGCGCGAAAGTACAGAAAAATCTTCGGCGGCGGTATGCGTCAAGCTGGAATTCTTGCTGCCGGCGCTTTGTTCGCTCTTGAATACAATAGAGAACGACTTAAGGAAGATCACAAAAAGGCGAAGCTGTTAGCAGAAAAACTTCAAAGAGTTTTGGGAATTCATATTGACCAGGAATATGTCCAGACAAACATTATTGTCATCGATATAAAAGCAAGAAAGGAGAGCTCCGGAGATATTTTGGCGAAGTTGAAAACAAAGGGCTTGTTGCTTTCAGAAATGGGCTCCACAACTCTTCGTGCTGTGACACATCTCGATGTGAGCATGGAACAGATCAATAGTGCAGCAGAAATTATTCAATCAGTTCTTGGCACAAAATAGGAGCCCGTATGGAGAATCATAGTAACGATCAGGTGCAGCGGTCAGATTATGATGTACAGCAAGATCAACTACTTAGAGGGCTTCTCTCTGCACAGGAAGATGTGTGGCGTGTCTTTCGCATTATGGCAGAATTCGTCGAAGGCTATTCGATGATGTCAAGACAGAAGAATCTTGTTTCTGTGTTTGGTTCTGCCCGATTAAAACCTGACCATCCATATTATCAGCTTACGGTACAAGTAGCAAAAGAATTCGTGAAACAAGGATTTAATGTCCTCACAGGCGGTGGTCCGGGAATTATGGAAGCTGCAAACAAAGGTGCACAGGAACAAAAGGGAGAGTCGGTTGGTGTCGCTATTGAATTACCGCTCGAACAATGTTCAAATAATTTTATTGATAAAGGTCGACTTAAAACTTTCAGGCACTTCTTTGTAAGAAAAGTTATGTTTTTGAAATATGCCCATGGTTTTGTGGTNNTAAGCAATTACTCTTGTACAGACAAGGAAAACAGACCCGTTTCCCATCGTGCTTATGGGCACGGATTACTGGAAGGGACTTGTTGATTGGATCAAAACGGTTCTTATGAACGAGAAAATGATTTCTCCGGACGACCTAGATCTCTTTCACGTTACGGATGACCCGGTTGAAGCAGCTACAATCATCGCAGATTTTTACAAGAAACATGTGATGAGAACGAATTTTTAGAATATTTTATCGATACTATCTCGCAAGAGGAAATTTTCTTGCTTCTTCAGAAGGCATTATGTATATTGTATTAGTAGATGTTGATAGCCCGATGTAAACGGGCTATTTTTTTTGGAATCAAGAATTGATGGATTTACGGCACAAAATCGAAGAATTGGCGGCACCCTTCCTTCATCCGATTGGTGCTTTCATCGTCGATTTTCAAATTGTGCCCAGTGAACAACGAAAGGTTGTGCAGCTGTACATCGATACCGATACAGGCATCACCATAGGGCAATGTTCGGAATTGAGTCGCCAATTGAGTGCTGCTCTCGAACTTCAGGATGTTGTTTCGAATTCATATATTTTGGAAGTATCTTCACCTGGATTAAAAAAACCGCTCAAATTGCTGAGGCAATATCGAAAAAATGTCGGGCGGCAATTTCGAGTACGTTTTAAAAAAGATGATGGAGTTGGAGAGATTCTTGCAAAACTTGCCGGAGTAGAAAACGAACTTCTGACATTTGTCACCGGCAAAAACGAAATCTGTACAATTCCATTCAATGAGATTATTGAATCAATAGAGGAGCTTCCCTGGTAACTGACGGGATGAAAGCTCTGTAGCTTGGAGGCAAGATGAATCACGAGATTGTTGAATCATTCGCTCAAATGGTCCGAGAAAAAGGGATCGACAAAGATATTCTTATCGGCATTGTAGAAGATATTTTTGGTATGATGGTAAAGAAAAAATATGGACCCAACACGAAACATGATGTTGTGGTCAATATGGATAAAGGTGATATTGAAATTTATATCGAAAAAGAAGTCGTTGATGTAGTGGAAGATCCTTCTACACAGATATCTGTTGCAGAAGCCCGCAAGAAATCCGGAGACGATTTAACCGCCGGCGAAGAGTTTGTTGAAATCGTTCCGCTTATAGATTTTGGCAGACGTCTTGTGATAAGTGCGAAACAGAACTTAAATCAACGAATTAAAGAAATTGAACGCGATGCAATCTTCAACGAATATACCAATTCAATAGGCGAGATCGTCGTTGGTGAGATTTATCAGATCCGAAAAGGAAAAGGCGAAATTCTTGTGATGCATAATAAGAACGAATTGCTTCTTCCCAGAACTGAACAAATTTACAAAGAGCGCTACAAAAAAGGCGACACGATCCGCGCTATCGTAAAGGAAGTTCGCAAAGGAGCAGGGAATCCGACGGTCATCATTTCGCGAACAGATCCAGGATTCCTCATGCGCTTGTTTGAAATTGAAATTCCTGAAGTATATGACGGTATCATTGAAATCAAACGGATTGCACGTGAACCGGGAGATCGGGCAAAAGTAGCAGTGCTTTCACACGATGAACGAATCGATGCTGTGGGTGCATGTGTCGGAATGAAAGGCGTACGTATCCATGCCATTGTCCGCGAATTGAACAATGAGAATATCGACGTCATTAATTTTACCGAGGACCCTCTGGTCTTCATCCAGCGTGCACTATCGCCGGCAAAGCTTAAAGAAATTCAAATGGATCTGCAAAATAAGAAGGCAACCATTCTTGTGGCGAATGATCAAGTGTCGCTCGCAATCGGGAAGGGTGGGCAGAATGTTCGTTTGGCTTCCAAGTTAACCGGATTTGAGTTAATTGTTCAGAAAGAGGGCGGTGAAGAGGAAGAGTATGACATGGATCTTTCGGAATTTCGTGAAGAACTTGGAGATGTCCTCTTTCATAAGTTCTTCGATGAGAATTTTAAATCAGTGCGTGATATTCTTAAGACTTCAAAAGAAGAACTCGTCAATACGCTTGGTATTGAGCCGAATAAAGTGGAAGAGATTCTTGCTATGTTAAAGAAGGGTTTTGAAGAAGCGGAAGTAGAAAGCGAAGAAGAAGTGGATGAATTGTTAGCTGAGCTTGAAGGATCTGGGAAATCGGAAAACACAGATACCAATGAAGTCTCTTCAAAGTTGAAGACGGTCGAAGAAACACCTGCTGAGAAAACAGAAGAAGTGCTGCCTGAGAAGGCAGAAGAAGTTAAGACAGAAGGTGAGTAACGACGATCATATCTCGTGGACAATGAAAGAAGATAAGAATGTCCGAACAAGGATCTAAAAAAATTAAGGTCTTTAATCTCGCAAAAGAGTTGAATCTATCAAGCGAGACGATCATTGACTTTCTAAAAAAGAAGGATTTTGATATAAAGTCCCATATGTCTATCGTGACTGACGAGATGATGCCGGTCATTATGGGGCATTTTAAGAAAGACAAGGAAGTAGCAGATCGACATCAACGCAAACTGCAAGAATTCCGATCGACTCGAAAAAAAGAATCTCCAGAAAAAGCAGAGAAAGTAGAAGCTAAATCTCCTGCGAAAGATGAAGAGCATCTACCCATAATCGATGAAGCAAAACCTTCGATAGAGAAAATAGAAGCAAAATCGGCTGAAGAGATTCCACGGTCACACGAAGATAAAAAAGAAAAAGGACAAACTGACGAATTCGTTCTTCAGGAAACAGCGGGAGTGCAAGCTCAACCTGAATTGATTGTTCTTGAAAAAGAAAAGCATGAGAAACCTGAGAAATCGGTAGAGGAGCAGGTTAGTAAGGAAAAACAATTACCTCCAAAGAAACGAGCGATGCAATCTCCATTGGAGGCTGCTCTTGCCCGCCCGCAACGCGGACTAACAATCAAAGGCAAAATTGATTTAACACCTGCAAAAAGTGTTCAAAAACCAGACGTAGAAGAAGAAAAGAAAAGGAAAAAGAAAAAGAAAAAAGTACGAGAAGAAGTCAAGAGAACGAAAACTTCACCGGCGAAAACGGAAGATGAAGAAGAATCAAAAACACGAAAACGCAAACGCGTTCGTCGGGCTGAAGTGAATGAAGATGAAGTTGCCAAAGCTATCCGTGAGACTCTTGCTGATTCCGGAGACGAGTTGGCAATTGCACGCGCTGCTATTCGAAAAAAGAAAAAGGAAAAGAGAGAAGAAGAAGAGCAGAAAAAGCTTGATCAACTTGAACATGATCGGATGCGGATTAAGGCAACAGAATTTGTCACCGTTGGTGAACTCGCTAATCTGATGCGAGTCTCTGTTGCCGAGGTGATACAAAAAGTGATGGGTCTTGGAATTATGGTTTCTATCAACCAGCGCTTAGATAAAGACACCATTACTCTCGTTTCGGATGAATTTGGATTCTTAGTTGATTTTGAAGAGGAATTCACATCGGAGGCGCTGTCAGATATCGAAGATGATGAAGAGTCGCTTCTCCCGCGCCCGCCGGTTGTCACTATTATGGGTCATGTCGATCATGGAAAGACCTCTTTGCTCGATAACATTCGAAATACAAATGTCGTTGCCGGTGAATCAGGCGGAATCACTCAGCACATCGGTGCCTACGAAGTCACTGTCGGCGATGGAAAACAAATCACATTTCTTGATACCCCAGGTCACGAGGCATTCACAGCAATGCGAGCAAGAGGTGCGCAGATGACAGACATCGTCGTGCTTGTGGTTGCAGCGGATGACAGTGTGATGCCTCAGACAGTAGAAGCCATCAGCCATGCACAAGCAGCAAATGTACCGATCGTTGTCGCCATTAATAAAATTGACAAACCGGATTCCAATCCTGAGCGCATTAAGCAGCAATTAGCTGAACGCGGATTGCTGGTAGAAGAGTATGGTGGGAAACATCAAGCAGTAGAAATTTCTGCAAAGATGGGAACGAATGTACATCTACTTCTCGAAAAAATCCTGCTTGAAGCAGAGATGCTTAATTTTCGAGCAAATCCAAATCGGGAAGCACGTGGAACTCTCGTCGAAGCGGAATTAGACAAAGGAAAAGGAATTATCGCAACCATTCTCGTGCAAAAAGGAACCTTACGCATTGGTGATTCGTTCGTCTGCGGTGTTTGGAGTGGACGCGTTCGTGCAATGTTTAATGAACGCGGCCAACGAGTGGAAGCTGCAAAACCTTCACAGCCGGTTCAAGTCATTGGATTTGATGGTATTCCACAGGCTGGTGATGATTTGATCGGTATTGAAGACGAGCGTCAGGCGCGAGAAATCAGTCTCACTCGGCAGCAATTGAAACGAGAACAAGATTTCCGCCAAAGCCGACGTGTTACACTTGATGATATTTCGCAACATATCAAAGATGGCAAAGTACGCGATCTGCCGGTGATCGTCAAAGCGGATGTAGATGGTTCTGCGGAAGCTCTGTCAGATTCATTGATGAAACTTTCGACAAATGAAGTCAAAGTGCAGGTTATTTACAAAGGTGTTGGCGGTATTTCAGAATCGGACGTCTTGCTCGCAATGGCTTCGAGTGCGGTGATTATTGGATTCCATGTCCGTCCCAATCTTAAAGCACGGCAATTGGCACAGAAAGAAGATGTTGACATCCGAATTTATAGTATCATCTATGATGCAATCAACGAAGTAAAGAGTGCACTTGAAGGCATGTTGGCTCCGACAATAACAGAAGAGGTTACTGCAACCGTGGATGTTCGGGATGTATTCAAGATATCAAGAATTGGAACAATAGCTGGTTGCCATGTCCGCGATGGTAAAATCATGCGCAATAATCATGTACGACTGGTGCGTGACGGTATCGAAGTATTTGATGGAACGATAGCATCCCTCAAACGGTTTAAAGAAGATGTGCGAGAGGTAGAGCAAGGATTCGAATGTGGTATAGGTCTTGAAAATTACAACGATATCAAGAATGGCGATGTTATTGAAGCATATAAGACTGTTGAGACAAAACGTAAATTGGACTAAAGGATAAACCATGTCAGTTCGAACTCAGAAAGTTGGGTCGCTCATTAAGGAAGAGCTGAGTGTGTTGTTTCAACGCAATTTTAGCATGTCGGAGTATGGATTTTTAACCGTGACAGACGTCATCATGAGTCCCGATCTCAAAGTTGCAAAAGTGTATATTAGTGTGTACGGCGATGCTGAACGGAAAAAGAAAAGTTTTGCCATGCTGGAAGCTCATAAACCTTCCTTACGTTCAATGCTTGGTCACTCCGTGCGATTACGCTACACGCCGGAGATTATATTTTATTTAGATGAAACAGTAGAAAAGGCAATGAACCTCGAAAATATATTTCGTAAAATCCATGAGCAAGATTCGAAAAAAGAAGAACAGAGCAATTCTGCAGAGGCATGAGCGAATCGTATGTACAGAGTTATGATTATTCAGGCGAGGGCGCAGTCCTTTTCATCGATAAATCTTTGGATTGGACATCCTTTGATGTCGTCAAGAAAGTACGTGCACTCTTCGATGTGCGAAAAGTTGGACATGCAGGAACTCTTGATCCTCAGGCGACAGGATTGATGATTGTTTGCACAGGAAAAAAAACGAAAAGTATCGAACAGTTTGTAAGATTAGAAAAAGAATATACCGGTTCATGTGAGATGGGTGTGAGAACACCAAGTTTCGATATGGAAACAGAGGTGACCGAATTAAAGGATTCTTCCTCGGTCACCGAACAACAAATTGAAGATGTAGCGAAAAGTTTTTTTGGCAAACAATTACAAATGCCGCCGATGTATTCGGCAGTAAAATATGGGGGAAAACCGTTATATCAATATGCCCGTTCTGGAAAGACAGTGGAGCGAACAGAGCGCGAGATAGATGTTCTAAAGTTTGAAATTCTCAAAGTTCATGCTCCTTATGTAGATTTTTGTATTGTGTGTTCAAAAGGTACGTATATTCGGTCTTTGGTTGACGAAATGGGCATTCGTTTAGGCTGCGGTGCAGCACTCACTGCCTTGAGGCGGACCCGTATTGGTGAATACACTGTTGCAAAAGCAAGAACGATTGAACAATTAATTGAATGGCGAAATACTCACTTCAAGCAAGAGCAGAGAGAACATGAAGCTTGCTCGATCCATTGAAGATATTCCGTTTGATAAAAATTCTATTGTGACAGTCGGAACATTTGATGGAGTGCATCTTGCCCATCAAAAAATAATCGGGAAAGCTGTAGAGCTTGCAAAGAGACATAATGGTCGAAGTGTCGTTGTGACTTTCGAACCGCATCCGCGTGAAGTGCTGAATACGGCAAGCATGGATATGAAACTCCTCACAACATTGCAGGAGCGACAAGAGTTATGTGAGCAATTAGGGGCAGATTGGCTTGTTGTGATTGAATTTAACAAAGCGTTTTCGCAGCAAAGCTTTCGTGATTTTTATGTGAAATATCTTATTGGCGGTATAGGCATCAGCGTTATCGTTGAAGGATATGATCACCACTGGGGAAGAAATCGCGAAGGAAATATTGAAGCACTTGTACAACTTGGGAAAGAATATGCATTTGAGGTTGTACCTATTGAACAGTTTAGGCATAACGGTATTCCGGTGAATAGCTCTATGATCCGAAATGAATTGCTGAATGGATCTGTAGAAGTAGGTGCCGGGTTTTTAGGCCGGCCCTATGCGTTGTTGGGAAAAGTCGTTCCAGGCGATCGGAGAGGACGATCTCTTGGTTATCCTACTGCAAACGTGGAACTCGCTTCACACAAAAAAGTCTTGCCCAAAAACGGCATTTACTTTGTGCAGATTCGAATTGGTGAAAGCAGATACTTTGGAATGGCAAGCATTGGTGTGCGCCCGACGTTTTATAAGGATGGAAAGTGTATTCTTGAAGTAAATATTTTTGATTTCAGCCAGAATATTTATGGATTCGATCTTCGGATCGATTTTTTACAACGATTGAGGGATGAATGGAAGTTTGACTCCGTAGATAAACTTATTCAACAGATGCATCGTGACGAAGAGTTAAGTCGAGAATTGCAATATAAGTATCAAAGTTTAGCATAAAATGTTTTTTGGACAATCATATTTATAAGGAGATACAATGCCACTTACATCAGAACAAAAAAAGGAACTCATCCATAAATACGGCAAGAATCCTTCCGATACGGGAACGCCGGAAGTACAAATTGCCATACTCACGGCAACCATCAATAGCCTTACTCCACATTTTGATGCATTTAAAAAAGATCATCATGCGCGATTGGGATTATTGAAGATGGTCGGCAAGAGACGGCGGCTACTGGATTATTTGACGAAGAAAGATATTGGCCGATATCGCAAGATTATTCAAGAACTTGAAATACGAAAGTAAATGACTGTACCATACACGGTAGCAATTTTTGTACGCATATTTTTAAAAGAATGAAGCAGGTAATTATGATGGTCACGAAGGAAATAGAACTCAACGGAAAAGTATTATCACTCGAAACAGGCAGGTTTGCTAAACAGGCACACGGCGCTGTTATGGTTCGCTATGGAGATACAATGGTCCTGGCGACAGTGGTGAGCGATTATGAAGCGAAAGAAGGTCAAGATTTCTTTCCGCTACAAGTTGAGTACAGAGAAAAGACAGCTGCTGCTGGAAAAATACCTGGTGGTTTTTTTAAACGCGAAGGCCGTCCAACTGAAAAAGAAGTAGTTTCTTCCCGTTTGATTGATCGACCTATACGTCCGATGTTCCCAAAGGGATATATGAATGAGACTCAGGTTCTTGTGACCGTCTATTCTTCCGATATGGAACATGATGGAGATGTGCTCGGAGCCTGCGCTGCCTCCGCTGCGTTGATGGTGTCGGATATTCCGTTTGACGGTCCTATTGCGGAAGTACGCGTAGGACGTGTTAACGGAAAATATACTCTGAATCCAACATTCAAAGATTTAGAAAAGAGTGATTTGGATATTACCGTTGCCGGAACGATTGACTCCATCGTTATGGTTGAAGGTGAATCTGCTGAGTCTTCTGAAGCAGACTTACTTGAAGCGTTACGCGTGGGACATGAAGCAATCAAAAATCTGTGCAATATTCAGATTGACCTTGCAAAAGAGATTAATAAGCCAAAGCGAGACATTGTTTCATCTGAGATTCCGGCTGGTCTGAGCGAAAGTGTGAAGATTCTTGCGGAAAAAAAGCTGAGACAATTGAGCCGCACGGTTATGACGAAAGAAGAACGATCGGAAGCAAATCACAAAGTATACGACGAGGTAAAGGCTTCTTTAGCAGAGAAATATCCGGAAAAAGAACCCATCATCGATGAATTGGTCCATGATATTGAACGCGATGCAATGCGCTCAACCATCCTCAATGATGGCAAACGCCTTGATGGACGTGGTTTAACAGATATTCGACCGATTACTTGCGAAGTAGGCATCTTGCCGCGCACACACGGCTCGGCGCTTTTTACTCGCGGCGAAACACAAAGTCTTACATCGGCGACACTCGGTACGAAGATGGACGAACAAGTCCTCGAAGGTCTTTTACCAGAAACAACAAAACGCTTCATGTTGCATTACAATTTTCCGCCGTTTAGTGTTGGAGAAGTTGGACGTGTAGGTTCAACCGGTAGACGTGAGATCGGTCATGGTAATCTTGCTGAACGCTCATTGAAACGACTGATCCCTGCAGAAGCGGACTTCCCTTATACCGTTCGGATTGTCTCTGATATTCTTGAATCGAACGGTTCTTCATCGATGGCGACTGTATGCGCAGGTACGCTTGCACTGTTTGATGCCGGCGTTCCGATGCCTCGTCCAGTTGCGGGTATTGCGATGGGATTGGTAAAAGAATTAAATCAGGTAGCAATCTTGAGCGATATTCTTGGAAATGAAGATCATCTGGGTGATATGGATTTCAAGGTTGCGGGAACGAGTAAGGGAATCACAGCATTTCAAATGGATATCAAGATTAAAGGGATTTCATTACAGATTTTGGAAAATGCATTAGCACAAGCGAGAGATGGACGATTGCATATTCTTGATATTATGGCAAAAACTCTTCCCGCTGCACGAGCAGAGTTATCTCAATATGCTCCACGCCTTCAAACCATTAAAATTCCTGTTGATATGATTGGCGCACTCATTGGACCAGGCGGCAAGAATATTCGTCAACTCGTCAAGGACAGCGGTGCAGAGATCAATGTTGAAGATGATGGGACAGTGACAGTTGCAGCGGTTGAAAAGGAATCTGCAGATAAAGCAATGCTCTATATTCGTGGTCTTGCTGAATTACCCGAAGTAGATAAAGTATACAAGGCAACAGTCAAAAAAATTACAGATTTCGGCGCATTTGTAGAAATTCTTCCTGGCAAAGAAGGTTTAGTCCACGTTTCTCAACTCGATGTGCAGCGTGTCGAAAAAGTTGAGAACTTTATCAAAGTCGGAGATGTGATTGAAGTCAAGCTCATGCATATTGATGCAGATGGAAAGATGAGTTTGAGTCACAAGGCATTGTTGCCTGGTGGAGAAAATGCTCATGAAGAAATGAAACGTTCGCGTGAACGTAAGAAAACAGATAGCCGTGGAGGCAGAGACGATAGGCATTCTCGTCCACATCATTAATTCTTACACTTCTTTGAACACATATCCTTACATCACGAAAAACAGAAGCGCGGTGTGAGGATTATTATTATGAATCTTTCCATACCACAAATCACTCATCTTCAAGGAACACGGCATGTTCCTGGCGATAAATCCATTTCTCATCGTGCTCTTATGATCGGAGCTATTGCTGATGGTGTTTCAGAAATAAGTTTTTGTTCACGCGCGGCCGATCCCATGAGCACGTTATCGTGCATCAGGCAGCTTGGCCTAAAAATAGAAGACCTTGGCAAGCAAATAATTATCTATGGAAATGGTCGACATGGTTTGCAAATGTCATCTGCACCTTTGGATGCAGGAAATTCCGGAACCACGATACGTTTACTTTCTGGAATTCTCGCAGGGCAACGTTTCTCTTCTGTCATCGTAGGTGATTCATCGCTTTCTCAACGACCAATGAAAAGGATTTTGGACCCTCTCCGACTTATGGGTGCGCACATTCATGGAACCGATATAAATACAGCTCCGATAAAAGTCGAGCCAGTTGATCGACTTCATGCAATTCGTTATGCTCTTCCCATGCCGAGTGCACAAGTGAAATCTTCTCTCCTTTTTGCCGGTCTTTATGCCGATGATACAACGTCTATTATTGAGAAAACGCAGACAAGAGATCATACAGAGCGTATGCTTGGCCTTCAGACAAAGAACGAGAATGGTTCTTTTGTAGTTGGAGTACATCCTGATGTGAAAATAGAAGGAAAGCGATTCTTTATTCCTGGAGATATCTCGGCAGCTGCATTTTTACTTTCTGCGGGATTAATTGTACCTGGATCAAATCTCAGGCTTCAAAATATTGGACTCAATCCAACTCGTAGACGCATTTTGGATATATTGAGAACAATGGGTGGCAACATTCAGATCGATAATGAAAGAATAATTGAAGGCGAGCCTATTGGTGATCTTCTTGTTCAATATTCAGAGTTGAAAAGTAATCTTGAACTTCACGGTGCAGAAGTAGTCGATCTCATCGATGAGATCCCGATTCTTTCCGTGACTGCTCTTTTTGCTGAAGGAAGTTTTCGAATTCACGATGCACGAGAATTGCGTATGAAAGAGACAGATAGAATATCAGCAATAGTCAATAATTTACGCCTCCTTGGGTGTGAAGTAGAAGAGTACGAAGACGGCTTTGCATTTGAAGGCAGGAAGAAATATTCAGGCAACATACTTCCTAGTTATGGTGACCATCGAATTGCAATGGCATTCGGTATTGCTGGCATTCGGATTCATAATGTTACAATCCAGGATACGGAATGTGTTGATATTTCTTTCCCAGGATTTTGGAAAGAATTATTGGCATCTGCAAAAATGTAGATATTCAGACAAAGAATCGAAGGTGGAGTAAGCAGCGAGCTGCATAGTTCGCTGTTTTTATTCTATATTAATGATTTGGTGCATGAACTTATCAATGACAAGCTCACCGCGAAGCCAACGCAAAAATTCTAATCCATATTTATTCAAATAATAGATGAGATTTATTTCCCTTTCCTGTAAATTTGAATGAGGAAATAAATTTATTGATACCCTGTCTAATTGCCGAAGCGATATATCGTGTTGTCGTTTTTGTGCAGCAATAGTCTTTTCTTTTAGGGTATTGAGAGCTGCTTGCATTCGAGTAAGAGTATTTTCCATTGCAGGAACGAGCGTTGGGTCTATAGATTCTAAACCACCCTTCAAACTTGTCAAGCTTTCTGATACAGTCCCGAACGTATTCGAAAACAATTCTTCCACTTTGAAATCAGAGATTGTGCTTGCCACTCTCCCTTTCAGAAGATCGATGTCGCCGAAGAAGTCTTCAATGCGAAGACTGAATTTATCGATCACTTTCCGAATTCGCTCTTCTACGATAGTTGCGCTGGCTCGCGGGTAGATGATCGGCTCAGGAATGTCAAAATGTTCATAGAGCAACTTAAACTGAGCGAAATAGGCTACTTCGGAGGGACCTGCAACATATGCTAATGTTGGGAAAAGGTAATCCTGGCAGATTGGTCGCAGAACCACATTGGGACTAAACAAATTCGGATCAGTGTGCAAAAAGCCAAGTACCTCATCTACTGAAAATGTTTTCCGTGTACCTTTGAGAGAAAATCCTTCGGGATGAGGCTCTAAAGCATATCTTCCGCCATTATGAAACATAAAAAGATTGACGGACCGAGGTTTCACTTGAGCATGATATTGTTGTTCCAAAAGCTCACTTTGAGCAACGACAAGTTGACATGTGCGGGAAACATTTTTTAATTCTTGTTCAAATATTGGAGTGAGGATTTTCTTTGTTGCTACATTATGTGGATCGAAGAAAATCAGTCCAGAATCTTCAAGCAAAACGCTGAAAAGATGAATGAATGCTCGGCTAAACGTCATTCCTTTCTGATATGCTGTTTCGAATAACTCGATTACTTTTGGAGAAAATTCTGTTGGTAGCAGTGATTGCCGGAGACTGTCGAATAATGTCACAATCGAATCATCAAAATGTAATTCACCAACCGCACCGATATTTTTCCCGCCTGTCTTATCTTCATATTGATATTGAAGGCGAAGAAGTTCGTTCGAAGAGTTAAAAAGTGCAAAAGAGGATACTTCTTCAATATCATGGTCTTCACCTTCCAACCAAAAAACAGGAACAAAGTTATAATCGGGATATTGCTGAGAGAGACGCTCAGCAAGCTTAAGCGCAGTAAGTGTCTTGTAAAGCGCATATAGCGGTCCGCTGAAAAGGCCGACCTGTTGACCGGTAATGATTGCGACCGTGTTCTCGTTGAGAAGAAGGTCGATGTTCGCTAAGGTTTTGACACCGCAGTGATAATCACGGTTCTGATTTAAAAGAACCTGAACAAGCGATGAGCGGTCAATCGATCGATGTGAGATTGTTTCAAGACTTGCACGCCAATATTTTTCATCACGAAAATCACCGACAAAGAAATCTTTAACACGGGAATAGTTGTTCACATAGTCAACAAACAGGCGAGAGAAGCCTGCTTCGTCGGATTGAAGTTCATTGTAAGGGATATAGTTCATAAGCATGTTCGAAAAAGTATATATATGATATACGTAATATTAATTAAGAGAAAGAACAAGTTGCTCTATGAGTTCAGAAAAACGCCCAGTTACTTTGGTCCCTGTTTCCGTTACATCTGCATGAGAAAGTTTTACTGAAGAAATTCCAGCTGCTAAATTTGAAATGAGAGAAATACCGACGGTTTTCATTCCTAAACTGCGTGCAAGAAATATTTCAGGAACGGTCGACATACCGACAGCATCAACACCGATTCGTTTAAGCATTTGGATCTCTGCTGGCGTTTCATAGGAAGGTCCCCTGAGGCAGCAGTATGTACCTTGCTGCAACGGTATTTTGATTTGCGAAGCACATTGGAGTACTTTATGCTTCATTTCTGTATCAAAATAATTTGAATATTTCTGGTTCGGCAAGACTGAATCGTTTGGTGTTGTGGGAAGCTGAATACCCGCAAGATTGAGGATGTCCTGAATAAGCATAAGATCACCCGCATGAAAACAACTGTTAATACCGCCCGCCGCATTTGTAATAATAAGTTTCTTAATGCCGAGTTGATGGGAGAAGACGATCGGAAAAACAACTCGTTCAATAGACCCAATTTCATAAAAATGAACACGACCTTGAAAGACAAGCAAAGGCATTGAGTGAAAGGTGTCTGTTTGCAAATATCCAAAAATTAGTTTTCCAGCATGACCTTGAACCGATGAAACCGGATAATATGGGATTTCAGAGGAAGAGACTGTAGATATTGCGTTGATTCTGTCGCCAAAATTACCAAGACCTGACCCAAGAATCAATGCAAGTCGAGGTCGAAAATCTGTAACTTGCCGAATGAAATTTATTGCTTCACGGACTTCTTTTTTCTTTAAGAAAACAGATTCAGTCATTGAATTCAATAGCTCGTACTCAATAAATCATTCCTGAAGAGGTTTATGACAACGTCGACACCTTGCTTCATAGATATCTTTTGCACCAACGATAACTCTTTCGTGTTGATTGACCATACGTTGTGTTCGATCAGCGGGATTTCCACATACTACGCAAATTGCTAAGGTTTTAGTTATATATTCTGCTATAGCAAGGAGTTGTGGCATTGGTTCAAAGGGTTTTCCAGTATAATCTTGATCGAGACCAGCAACGATAACTCGCTTTCCTTGATTGGCTAAATGATTGCACACGTCAACAATGTTTGGTTTGAAGAATTGTCCTTCGTCAATCCCTACGACTTGAGCGTCATTTACGAGACTCAGAATTTCATTCGCATCTTCGACGACTTGGGCGACGAGCGATTGTTCGCTATGGGATGTAATATGTTCCGCACTATATCGAGTGTCGACTTTTGGCTTAAAGATTGCCACCTTTTGTTTGGCAATTTGTGCCCGTCGAAGCCGACGAATGAGCTCTTCCGTTTTTCCACTAAACATACAGCCGCAAACAACTTCAATCCAACCGGTATTACGTGGGACATTATGTAGAGCTGAGGTATCCATTTTTGAAAAACAGTTTATGGTGATTGCTTTAAGTTAATTCCGGTAAAAGCAAAGGGGAGAAGCGAGTTAAGTTTGATAATTTTGAATCGCTTTTTTGCATTCATCATGACGAAATCGATGTTGCCAGTAAGGTCGGATAATACTTGTCGGCAGGCGCCACAAGGGGGTGTAAAACCGGGATCATCTGAGACAAGGGCAATTGCCTTGAATTTCGAAGCACCTTGAGAAATTGCCTTAAAGATTGCTACACGTTCAGCACAAATAGTTAAGCCATACGAACTGTTTTCAATGTTGCATCCTGTGAAAATTTGACCATCAGCAGTAAGAAGAGCGGCGCCGACACCAAACTTCGAAAAAGGGGCATATGCATTGAGTTTTGCTTTTTGAGCCGCTTCTGCAAGTTCTCGATATTCTTTTTTCATTGTATTATCAATAGACGACTATATTTTTGTCTAGAATTGTGGAAAAATATAGAGAAGATTAGATTGAGAAGCAATGTTGTATAATGGACATAGAAGCCTTATTCTAAAAAGCTTAACCACAATACACAGGAAGATAATTCTATGTTGAAATTGCAACCAAAAAAAATGTCTTTTCAGTTCTGCCGCATGCCATCCTTTTTATCGCTTTTTAAATACCGACATGTGCAATGTTGAGATTCGTATCATCCAGAATCAATTTCTACAGGAAATGATACTTTCCCGACAATTGAGGCAAAATTCAATTTTTACATAATGCATGCTATTTGGCAAACCTGAACAAAATCAAGAAGAGGAAGTTTATTGTAATTTAGTCCATTAATCTTTATATTTAACATAATAATACCGATAGATATGTGAAAACGACGAAACTTAAGAAAATAATAAGACCTCTGGGTATTATTGTTGTTATTGGATTTATTCTCGTTGTTCTCATAGACAGTTTCATTATGCCGTCCTATGTGCAGAGAGGAAAGACAACAACAGTACCTGATGTCGTTGGTCTACCGATTGCAGAAGCGAAGAAAAAGCTTCTTGATATAGGTCTTGAACCCAAAGAAGCAGAATATAAAACCGATAAACGTTATAAGATAGGCACTGTGATCGTGCAAAACCCCAATGCTGAATCAAAAGTAAAATATGGAAGAGGTATCTATTTAACCATTAGCGGTGGGGAAGAACTCGTTGATGTTCCGAATTTAAGGGGCAAATCCACTCGTGAAGCAGCTTTTAATCTCGAACGATGTGGTCTTAAACTTGGATCTATATCCTATGAACCATCAGAAGATATATTCCCCAATACAATAATCCGGCAAGAAATTCAGCCAAATAAAAAAGTGACAAGCGGAAGTCAAATTGACATAATAGTCAGTCAAGGCCGATCGACAGACATGCGTTTAGTGCCTGATGTTTCAGCAAAAACTCTCACTGAAGCCGAAAAAGTACTCACGGATAGAGGTTTCCGAATCGGAAAAATAACTTACCAGATAAACCTGGAATTACTTCCGAACACGATTCTTGAACAGTATCCTCATGCGGGTGTACTCATGCAATTAGGAACAGTGATTGATCTTATTGTTGCACAGAAAACAGAAATGAAAACGAAATAAGAGAATTGAACGAATGATAAGAATTGCACCTTCATTACTCGCTGCAGATTTTGGTCATCTTGCAAAACAAATTTCTGAGGCTGAACAAGGTGGGGCTGATTGGATTCATCTTGACGTGATGGATGGACATTTTGTTCCTAACATCACATTTGGTCCACCCCTGGTTCGTTCCGTTCGGAAATACACAAAACTCCCGCTGGATGTACATTTAATGATTGAGGATGCGGACAAATTTATTGCTCCTTTTCGTGCCGCAGGCGCAGATATTATCACAGTACATCAAGAATCTTGTTTGCACTTGTACCGAACGATCCAAGCAATAAAAGAAAGCGGCAGCAAAGCTGGAGTTGTGCTCAATCCTGCAACTCCGGTCGATACTCTTAAAAGTATCATTGAAGAGATTGATCTTGTTCTTATTATGACCGTTGAGCCGGGTTTTGGTGGTCAGCAATTTATTCAAAGCACTCTTCAAAAAATTCAAGAAATGCGAGAAATGATAAACCTCTCAAAAAAAGAAATTCTTCTGGAGGTAGACGGAGGGATAGATCGAGACACAGCAGCAGACGTTATTGATGCAGGGGCCAATGTTCTTGTTGCCGGAACATCGATTTTTAAGGCAGATTCCATACAAGCAGCTATATCATCACTTCGGACAGCAACAAAGAAAAGGACTCAGCAATAAATTGATTCTCATAATTTAACATATCTTTTCCTATAATATTCCCACCGATCAGAAAGTGGGGTCTCTTCGCGTCTAACCCCAAAGCGCTCACTATCTTTATGTTTCTTGAATTGCCACTTGCATCTTATTCGCGTAAATTATAATATATCTAAGTCAATTTTTGATGGTTATTATAATATAGTATCGTTTTAGTTAAGGAATGCCTTAGGAAAGAAGGGTGTGAATCATGATGCTCGACAAAATAGACTGTGAATTGCTCAGTATCCTGCAGCAGGAAGGCAGAACGAAGCGTAATGAATTGGCAGAAAAAGTTGGATTGTCTCTTCCTGCCGTAAGTGAACGATTACGAAAACTGGAAGAGGAAGGAATTATCCAGGGATACTATACACGTCTTGATCACAAAAGACTTGGAAAAGATATCACAGCATTTGTTGTTGTGACGATTGATTCTTCAAAACATTTCCCGGGCTTTCTCGAGCACATTCTCAAATCAGATGATATTCAGGAATGTCACGCGATTACTGGAGACGGTACGCATTTGCTGAAAGTACGGACGGAGAATACAGAAGGATTGGAAATATTATTGGCAAAAATTCAATCCTGGCAGGGAGTGCAAAAAACGACGACCAATCTTGTACTCTCGACTCATAAAGAATCTACCTATATAAAAATCGCAGCACATAAATAGACATCCCAATGATTGCTTTAGGAGAAGTCATGGAAGTTCTATTCGTGTGATTTGTAACCTTGCTTTTCTGTCCGCTTCTTGCTACTTTCACAACGCATTCAAGGAGACATTTGGAATTCTATCGTACTACATACTCTGTCCAAAAGCGAGTTGCTCGTATCACTCTCAACTGGCCTGAGAAGAATAATGCGCTTGACGATCAGATGGTGTCAGAACTGATACAGGCTTTTGTACAGACTCAACGCGACACACATGTTCATGCGGTCATACTGCGTGCAGAAGGCGATTCCTTCTGTTCAGGTGTTGACCCGTCACATCTTCAACGCATTTCAAAATATGACTTCAGCCAGAATTTGCAAGATTCCACAAACCTCATGAAGTTATTTCAACATATTTACACATTAAGAAAACCGGTCATTGCGCTTGTTCAAGGAACAGCTCTTGCAGGAGGGTGTGGACTGGCAACTGTGTGCGATTTCGTACTAGCAGCCCGTGAGACTGCAAAGTTTGGATATACAGAAGCGCAAATTGGTTTTATCCCGGCAATTGTGTTGATCTTTTTAGTTCGTCGTATTGGTGAAGGTCGCGCCCGCGAACTTGCACTTCAAGGCAATATCATAAATGCTGAAAAGGCTTTTGAACTTGGATTGATCAGCCAAGCTGTGCCAGCTATTGAATTGGAAAAAATCGGCACACAACTTGCAAATGACCTGATCACCAACAATAGCGGTACTTCCATGGGATTAATCAAAGAATTACTTGCACGTGTGCATGGAATGGCAACGAGTGATGCACTGGAATATGCCTCCCATCTCAATGCATTGACTCGGATGACAGATGATTGCAAAAAAGGTATTGAAGCTTTTCTCAATTCGAAGCCTATTAATTGGTAATTCATTTTTGGGAGTACCATGAATCAACTTTCAGATTCGATTAGGAGCATCTCAGACTTTCCGAAAAAGGGAATAGTCTATCGTGATATTACAACGCTTTTGAAAAATGCTGATGCATTAAAAAAAGCTGTAGATCTTTTCTCTGAAAAATATCGCAATTCAAAAATTGACAAGGTTGTCTGTATTGAATCTCGCGGTTTTATCATCGGATCAGCATTGGCAGTAAATTTGGGTGCAGGTTTTGTTCCGGTGCGGAAGAAAGGAAAACTTCCTGCTGAAGTTATCACAGAGCAATACGATTTAGAATACGGAACTGATTCCGTTGAAATGCATGTTGATGCCATCCGTCCCGGTGAGCGTGTTTTATTGCATGATGATTTATTGGCAACCGGAGGGACGATGTGTGCTGCTATCAAGCTTGTTGAAAAACTTCAAGCAAAGATTGTCGGAGTATCCTTTCTTATTGAACTCTCCTTCCTTCAAGGGAGGAAACACATGCAAGAGCAAGATATTTATTCGTTGATCATATATGACAGAGAGTAGATTATTATCATTCATCCTACTTATAAACCAAGATGTTAGCTATAGGATCAAAAGCGCCAGATTTTAAACTCAGACTCGATACCGGAGAAATATTTCGGCTGCGAGATTTATATGGCAAGAGTAATGTAGTAATTTCTTTCTTCCCGGATGGTCTTTCAAACACTGAAACACAAGACACTTATGTTTTTCTCCAACATCTTCAAAAAGCACAAACACTTGGCGCTATTGTTGTAACGATCAGTTCAAAGAATGTTGATGAATTGCAGAAACTTTTAGCGCTGTACAACTTTACTCTTCCAATCGCTTCCGACCCGACTTTGGAGGTATGCAGAAACTACCACGCATTTTGGCTGCATGGACTTGGTTTACGGAAAATTACATATGTGATTGATAAAAATGGATTTATTCGAGGCCGTCTGAATCATCACCTCCTTACTGAAAAATCTTGGGGACCGGTTATGCGTCTTCTTCAGGAGCTTACGGTAAAGGTCTGAGGAAAAAGATTTTCAGAGAAGACGATTATTGCGCCATTCAAGATTAAATTAGTAGGACCACTCAAGTTCACAACACCTTGAATATTCCAGCCAAACAATTATCTGCGAATTATTCTATGCAGAAGGAATTCACAATAGGGAAATCTGAAAAACCTCAGAATTATAGAAGAGGCGCTTGTGCTTAGACATTTCAATATAAAATTTGACCTCATTCCTTGATGGAAGAAAATTTTTCCGATCCTTTTTAAAAAAGCGTTGCTTCCGTGGCACAATCTTCCTAACTTCGATATAGATAAAAAGCAAAATATAAGTATGGAATCCTATGATTCTTTGTTCGGTTTGTCAAACAGAAAATGATAAATATGCCACGATCTGCAAGAAATGCGGGGGTTTTCTGCAGAATCGTGTGCCCAATCTGGATTTGTTTGATACGCTTTGGAGAATCATCGAAAATCCACGAGAAGCGTTTCGGTTAATAATGATAGCAGAACATAAAAATTACGCCTTGTTTCTTTACGCATTATGTGGGATAAACGTTGCATTTTCTGGATTTTGGTATTTCAGAATAGGAGATCGATTTGAAAATATACTGCTTCTCATTTTCTGTGCGTTGCTGATTGGTATACCATTAGGCATTGCACTATGTCCGATTGTATCTTCTTTCCACTGGACGTTGTCTAAGTTGCTAGGTGGAAAAGCATCGTTTCGCACTTCCATGGGCATTACAAGTTATGCATTGACACCATTTACTATATCTCTGCTACTTTTGTTACCAATCGAGTTAATGACATTTGGAATGTACTTATTCACCTTCAACCCACATCCAATAGCAATCAAACCGGTATCCTACATCGTACTTATTGGATTGAATTCTGTAATGATACTTTGGGCATTTATACTATTGATCATTGGAACCAGGGTAGGGAACCAAATTTCTCTCTGGAAGTCGGTTTTTATCGTTGCAATTCTGTATGGACTTGTTTTAAGGGGCGTACTGTTCTGTGGGGAATATACATTAAGTTTATTCTAAATGAAGTGGTTTAGCCAAATGCGATGACACGCGAAAAGTTTGAAGAGATAGCAGAAGAAGTGTTTAACGATTTACCTGATGTTTTTGGTGAAAGAATTGATAATGTCCACATCGTGGTGGAAGAGTATCCCAATGAAGAAGACACCAGAGAAACGCATTCGAGCAAAACATCATTATTGGGTTTATATCAGGGCGTGCCTTTGACGCATCGAGGAACATGGTACGGCGTAAATCCGACAACTCCTGATAAAATTTCATTGTACCAAAAGAATATTGAATCTGTATGTCGAAATGATAAGGAAGTATCTGAACAAATCCGTGAAGTATTACTTCATGAGTTGGGTCATTACTTTGGAATGAATGAAGCGCAAATCCGAAGCGCCATGATAAATTTTAAATCATTACACTAACAAATAAAGAAAGAAACCTATGCCAAAAGTCATTCTCCAGATATCATACGAGATAAAACCAGAGAATCGTGAAGAGTATCTTGCACTTTCCAAGGAACTGAAAAGCCATTTTGCTGGTGAGCAAAAGAAGAACTACACTATCTTTGAACAAAAAGGGAAAAAAAACTTTTTCGTTGAAGAATTTATCTGTAATTCGGTAGAAGAATACGAAACACTTGAGGATGGAACCACTGAAAGTGGTGAAGAGTTGGTGAATCGGCTTGAGACCTTCTTGAAAGATGGCAAAGCTCGATATGCGACGCTTATCGAAGTATGAGAGGAAAGAAATGCCCGCTGTTAGGGAACAGCGGGCATCCTTTGTGTAATTCCACATATTCTTTCTCTCTATCTTACTTTTAACATAGACTTGCTAGCCAGTCTATGCCTTATTGCTATGTCATATACAAAGATGATATCTGATGGAGTGCTAAGACGACTTTATGAAAGGAATTGTGTATATGGTAAAATTGAATTGCCCTATTGATAGCAGGTAAGGCAATTATTTTGTATTTTTATTATACGGTCATTATGTATACTATCTTTTACTATAAAGAGTATTCAATTTAGATATGATTTGAAGCAGGTTATCATATGAATGATCAATGATGAGGAACATCAATGGCTCTTACAGAAATAATCAATAAAGACTTAAAAGCTGCTATGAAATCCGGCGATAGTGTTAAGTTAAACACGATTCGTTCAATCCGAGCACAATTGATTGAACTTTCAAAACGAGGAACCGGTACAAGCATTACACCCGAAGAAGAAATGACTGCGCTTCTTGCTGCGGCAAAGAAGCGCAAAGAAGCAATTGAAATGTACGAGAAAGCCGGAAGGAATGATCTCGCGGACCAGGAAAAACGTGAACTTGGTATTATCAATACCTATCTTCCGAAACAAATGAGCAGGGAAGAGGTTGAAGTCATTGTCAAGAAAATAATCGGAAATATTGGTGCAACATCTTCGAAGGATTTTAGCAAGGTGATGCCTGTAGCTGTGAAAGAGTTAAAAGGTAAAATTGATGGGAAGGTCATTCAGGAAGTAGTCAAACAGCAATTAGGAGAATAATCCTATGTTACTCGATATTTTAATCTTTGTTCCAATCCTAATGTGTATTTTGTTTGGCGTGCGTGACGGTATCGTACGGAAACTTGTTGCGATTATTGTAATTATTGCCGGTCTCATCTTAGGGCAGATATATATGCGTGATGTCGGAAATTTCATAGTCGGCCGCGGTGGAGTAAGTCATGAAGATGCGCCAATGGATGGTTTCTTGATAATTTTTCTAGGTTTACTAATCATACAGGGATTTCTTTATAGAATCCTCACTAAATGTTACAAAATCGGAGGAATTGCCGATAGGATTGGTGGAATAATCCTGGGTTTCATTGAAGGAGTCCTTTTTGTCAGCTCAATGCTTTTTATCTTTGCAATGGCTGATTTTCCTGACCGTCAAAACAAACATGATTCAGAATTTTATAAGTCTGTTGTAAATATCGCTCCACAGATTTTGGACATGACATCGACTGTTGGTCCCGATGTAATCAATAAACTTAAAGGTGTGGGCTCGTCCGGTTCTACTGATAAAGCTAAAGGAAATAAGGTTCTTCCTCGATCCAATGAACATTAACGGAACGGAAAATAAATAGATTGAAATACCGGGCAAATAGCGAAGACCGATAGGACGCAGAATCCATAGTGTCACAAAAGTCTTTAAATCTTCCACCAAGCTTTATTGCCGCGTTAAGCAAGTTGGAATATCATACAGTCGTTGAACGCATAAGCGAACTTACTGTTTCTGAATCAGGTCGTCTGCATACTCTCCGGCTTGTGCCACAAACTATCCGCAATACAATCGAATTGGAATTACGAAAGGTCTCTGAAGCAAAAGAACTGCTCATCGCTGAAGGGACTATTCCATTGGAAGGATTTAAGAACATTGTTGCTGCATTGAAGAAGACTACTGTCGAGAATCAGGTTCTCACGGTGACGGAACTGCTGGAAATCGCGCTCACGATCCGCGTTTCACGGGCACTCAAAACGTTTCTTGCAAAACGTGCCGCACTATATCCAGCCATCGGAATATATCACGAACAGTTATTCTCGGATAAAATTGTTGAGCACCATATTAACGAAGCACTAAACGAACATGGATTTGTAAAAGATACTGCAAGCCGGGAATTGCGGGAGATTCGACGTTCAATCATCTCGGCAACCGATGCATTGAGACGACGATTGGAATCAATTCTTCGGCAAGTCTCTGAGCAGGAATTTCTCCAAGAAGATATTATCACTACGCGCGATGGTCGTTTGGTCATTCCTGTTAAAGCTGAATATAAGCATAAGGTACCCGGATTTATTCATTCGACATCTGCCAGCGGTGGAACGGTGTTTATCGAACCGGCTGAATCACTTGCGTTCAACAATACACTGCGAGAACTCCAACTCCGTGAACAGCATGAGATCTATCGGATACTTACTGATCTCACAAAGCAAGTTGGTGAAATACGTGAACCTCTTGAATTGAGTTTCGCTGCTCTCACCGAACTTGATGTCATTTTCGCACGCGCAAAATATTCGATTGAAATTATCGGCAATCCGCCGTCCCTTACATCCATACCCAGTATAAAATTACATGATGCTCGACATCCTATTCTTTTACGACATCTTAAAAGAGAACAAGTAGTTCCACTCACTATTGAATTAGGTAAAGACGAGGAAACACTTGTCATCACCGGTCCAAATGCCGGAGGAAAAACTGTAGCAATGAAAACAGTTGGTCTCTTGACATTATGCGCACAAGCCGGTATTCATATTCCCGCTGGTCCTGAGTCAGAAGTATTCCCCTTTCAAAATGTTTTTGCCGATATCGGTGATGATCAATCAATAGAAAACGATCTCAGCACGTTTAGTTCTCATCTCATTTCTCTTCGTCACATCCTCGAGGAGGCAGATGAGTCTTCTTTGGTACTCATTGATGAAATTGGCGCAGGAACGGATCCATCTGAGGGAAGTGCATTAGCGGCTGTAGTGCTGCAGGAGCTTACTGCTCGAAAGGCAATCACTATTGCCACAACACATCACGGTGTGCTCAAAGCGTTTGCACATGAAACACCCGGTATGAGCAATGCTTCCATGGAATTTGATCAGGAATCGTTACGGCCAACATATCACTTTCGAAGTGGTGTGCCGGGCAGTAGCTATGCGTTTGAACTTGCCGAGCGATTGGGAATCTCGCACAATCTTTTAGATCAAGCACGTATGCAGGTGGGTGATGAAAAGACAAAGCTCGAATCGCTCCTCCTTGAACTTGAACGACAATCGCAGGAATACCAACGTCAACTCCGTGAAACATCAAAGGAAAAAGAACGATTGGAATCACTGGTACTGTCATACGAGCAAAAGATGACACAATTAAAACGCGAGTTAGGGACAATTCGAAAAAAGGCGGTGGAAGAGGCAAAAGAAATCGTCCAACAGGCACACATAAAAGTGGAACGCTCAGTAAAAGAAATACGCGAAAGCGGTGCAGAGCGAGAAATCGTCCGCTCTTCTCGTCAGGTGCTTAAGCAGCTTGGCGAAGAGTTGCAAAAGATCACTGTGGAAGAACAGTCAGTCCCTCAGCACAATGAACCAATTGATAAGGGTGATATAGTACGAATTCGCGATGGGCACGAACGAGCAGAAGTTATAGAGATTCAAGGTAAACATGCGATTGTTCTCTGTGGTAGTACACGCCTGCGAATTGTAATAACCGATTTGCATAAAGAACACAAAAAACACGTGCAGCACATGGTTTCAGCTTCTGCCATCACTTCTCCAGAAGCTACAAACGAAATTGATCTCCGAGGACTCTTCGGTGATGATGCAATTGCACAAGCGCAGATTTTCCTCGACAATGCATATGTGGCAGGCTTGCACCGTGTCGATATCATTCACGGCAAAGGCACAGGCGTATTGCGAAAACGAATAGGAGAATTTTTGCAAACGTATCCGCATATAAAGACTTTCCGGTTAGGTGAATGGAATGAGGGGGGCGTAGGCGTAACTGTTGTTGAATTCAAATGAGTAAAATATGTCAAAGATAAATGAACATCACAAAGAACAAGACGAATTAAAGAAAGAACGTATGGCAGCTGCTATTATAGCTGCATTGGTTCAACATGGAACAATACCTCGCAGACATCCTAAACAAAACTTTGTCAAGAAGGAATCAGAATGGAAAAAGAGGCGAATAAGTGGGTTGCGCTAAATAGAGGAGAGTACTTAGTCAATATAAGTAATGAAATTTATAAAGTTTGCGTAGGTGATGGAAAAAGCGTAACGGTAAATGATGTAGCATACACAATCAATTTTCGAAAGATCAAAGATGACATGTATGCCTTGAATTTGTTTGACTCCAGTTTTGAAATAACGATCTCAGACTTCTACGAGAGTAAATCAGTAACGGTATCGACGAAATTATCTTCGAAACTTCAAGTCAATGTTAATGGTTCATTGATGGAGGCGATTGTTGATGATCAACGATCCTTGGTCGCGCAATCGTGGCTGCTTAGGAAACCCCATATTTCGAAATCAATCACTCTCCGTGCTCCGATGCCGGGATTAATAACAAAAGTATTAGCTCATCAGGGCATGATTGTACAAATGGGCGGCGTGCTGCTTGTGCTTGAAGCTATGAAGATGGAAAACGAAATCAGGACATTGCAGCAATGCAAAATTGAATCGGTATTCGTCCAACCAGGTGCAACAGTTGAACGAAATGATGAATTACTAAGAATTATTGAGATTTAAATATTTTATTATAAAGGTAATTATTGAAACATGAAAAGAGCGAAGAATCAACCGAGTAGAGGTGAGGATCCCAAAGTCACATTAGAACTTGCACTTGAACATGGACTTTTAAAAAAAGAATATGACCGTATTAATGCAATATTAGGCCGTGTGCCGACATTTACCGAATTAGGTATCTTTAGTGTTATGTGGAGTGAACATTGCAGCTATAAGAATTCGATTGCCCAGTTAAAAACATTACCGCGTAAAGGTCCACATTTGTTAGTAGAAGCTGGCGAAGAGAATGCTGGACTCGTTGATATAGGAGATGGTCTAGCAGTTGCTTTCAAAATAGAAAGCCATAATCATCCTTCAGCTGTTGAGCCTTATCAAGGTGCTGCAACAGGAGTTGGAGGGATTCTACGAGATATTTTCTCAATGGGTGCTCGACCGATTGCTGTACTTAACTCGTTAAGATTTGGTGAACTTGCAAATCCGAAAGTAAGACACCTGTTTAGACGTGTCGTAAAAGGAATAGCTGATTACGGAAACAGCTTTGGTGTTCCAACTGTAGCCGGTGAAGTATATTTTGACGATTCTTACAGAGATAATCCACTCTTAAATGCTATGGCTGTCGGCATTGTAGAGCACGGGAAAGTCGCCAAAGCGATTGCAAAAGGACAGGGGAATATCGTCATGATCGTAGGTTCAAAAACTGGTCGTGATGGAATTCACGGAGCCACCTTTGCATCGGAGGAAATTTCTGAACAATCTGAAGCAAAGAAGTCATCCGTCCAAGTAGGCGACCCTTTTGCCGGAAAAATATTACTCGAATCTACTTTAGAGGCAATAGAAAGTGGATATATTATCGGTGTACAAGATATGGGAGCTGCAGGTATTACTTGTTCCACATCGGAAATGAGTGCAAGAGGAAAATCAGGGATGACAATTGATCTGGAAAAAATTCCTCTACGCGAAAAGGAAATGACGCCTTATGAAATCTTGCTATCGGAATCACAAGAGCGAATGCTTTTTATAGTCAAGAATGGACACGAGCAAGAAGTCGCTAACATCTTTCATAAGTGGGATATAGAATCAGAGATAATAGGTATAGTCGAGAATAAACCTGACATAACAATCAGATTGAATAATGAAGTTGTTGCAAATCTTCCAGCAGATCCGCTTGTTCTTGGGGGAGGTGCACCAGTTTATATTCGAGAAACACGAGTACCAGCATACCTGGAAAAATGCAGAAAATTTAATTCATCTTCCTTACCAATTCTGAAAGATTTAAATAAGACGTTAATCGACTTGTTGAAGCGACCATCGATAGCCAGTAAGCGATGGGTATATGAGCAATATGATTCGATGGTGCGATCGAATAGTGTTAGACTATCAGATTCAGACGCCGCTGTAATTCGTTTAAAAGGAACAAATAAGGCTCTAGCACTTAAGACTGATTGTAATGCACGATTTGTATATTTGAACCCAAGGCGTGGAACGCAGATAGCAGTGGCAGAGGCGGCGAGAAATGTTGCATGCGTCGGAGCTAAGCCAATCGCAATAACAAATTGCTTGAATTTTGGTAATCCTTATGATCCTGAGATCTATTGGCAATTTGTCGAAGCAATTGCTGGCATGAAAGAAGCATGTATTACATTTTCGACGCCTGTTACTGGAGGAAACGTCAGCTTTTACAATGAAGGACCAAGTGGAGCTATTATTCCTACGCCTGTTATAGGTATGCTGGGTTTGTTGGATGATGTCGATAAAGCAGTAAATTCAGAATTTAAAACACCAGGTGATATAATCATCGAATTGGGTATTAATCTGGGTGAAGTCGGTGGCTCGGAATATCTTGCGATGAGACAGAACGAGACTCTTGGTGATGCTCCAAGCATAGATTTAGAATACGAAGCGCGTCTTCACAAGATATGTCAGACTTTTGCTATCCAAGGGCTCGTCAGATCTATGCACGATGTCTCAGATGGTGGATTGGCAGTAACACTGGTAGAAAGTCTGAGTGGATCAGGAGGGTTAGGATGTCAGATTGATATAAACAGTTTAGAGAAAATTCGGCATGACTTCTTATTATTTGGAGAATCTCAGTCAAGAGTTATAGTTTCATGTAAACCGGAGAAGTTAACAAGCATCTTGATGGAGGCAAAAAGATTTTCTATCGATGCAAAACAAATTGGAATCATTACAAAGAAACGGCAACTACAGATAGGCACGATTATCGATTTATCCGTCGAGGAAGTTCTCAATGCATATTACAAATCAATCGAATTGAAAATGCCGATAGAAGAGGAATAACAGCAAAAAGGGGATTAGGCTATTCTGCATAATATACATTATAGCTCATTTACTTGTTCTTTCGGTATCATGAAGCGTATTTGACTTGGCGCCAGTTTGACTTCTACCGCAGCTTTTCTCCCGACAATACTTGATACGACTTCATTGATCGTCCCATCTCCATACTTGTTGTTTATACATCCAGATTTCCATCAAATGTTACAACTGCAGGACCTCTCAACTTTACATTTTGAATGCTTGAGTCGTTCAAATCAAATTCTACAATAAGAGGAATTTTGCTTGTTGGAATGATTGTGATGGGTGGCCTTAACTTCCATTTGTTACTTGCGATTATAGCAGTGGCTATTGAACCAGTACCACATGCAAGAGTCTCTGCTTCTACACCTCGTTCGAATGTTCTGAGTTGGATTGCCCCAGATTCCAATTTTTTCATAAAGTTTACGTTGGTTCCTGCCGGAGTAAATTTCTTTTGCCAACGCAGTATTTTTCCCCAATGCATCACATCGAATCTATCAAGGTCGCCATTCTTGCTAAATTCGGCTATGTTTATGACAATATGCGGTGAACCAGTATCTATGAATTGGTACGCTATCTTTTTCTTGCCGATTGATAAATATCGTATTTTACTAATGGAAACAGGATCTCGCATGTCGAGCGAAACATCTTCTGCCATAATTGATGCAGCATAAATATGACCCAATGCTTCAAACTTGTGATCTTTACCGGCAATCTTCTTCTGAAAAGCAAACATTGCTATGCACCTGCCTCCATTGCCGCACATTCCACCATAACTTCCATCAGCGTTGTAGTACATCATTCGATAGGAAACTTTATTACTTGATTCAAGAAGCAATAGACCATCCGCACCTACTCCCCAGTGACGATCGCATATTTTTCTTGCAAGAGCTGCTCCATCGATAATCATCGCCGATCGATTATCTATGACAATAAAATCGTTGCCCGCACCGGACATTTTTACGAATTCGATCTTCAAGTTTTCATTTAACTGTAGTTTGTTTATAATTTATTATGGCAGGATGTTATATCATACAGCTCCAGTTGTGTGGAGGTGCGGGGAGTCGAACCCCGGTCCGAAGAGAAGACTCCTAAAACATCTACATGCGTATCCTGTCTTTTAATCTCGCGCAAGGGAACTCCGCCAGGCTGGATTTACCTTACGCCAACTCAAGTGATCCGTTTTTCAACGGATTTACTTATTCTCCTCGAGTACAAGAATAAGCTATCCCATATAAGCGACGTTCATCCCAAACTTGATGGGCCAAATCTGAGTGAACGGGTTACCTAATGTTATTAGGCAGCCAGTGCGTAATCGTAATTTGCACTTATGTGTTTGCCGCTTTTTATCGTGGACACGGCGACCACGGCATGCAGTCTTAAGCTTCCTCGTCCCCGTCGAAGCCAAATCACCCCCAACAAAGAATATCGAACTGAAGCTTATGTAAATATATGAAATGCCGTTGGCAAATCCAAATTTTGTAATTACATCAAGATGAAGCTGTTTCTAATGGATAATTTGAACGCAATTCCTTCACGAGATGAGTAAACGCTTCTTCGGGTGTGTCAACAATTCGAAATATCTTAAGATCCTCAGGACTAATAACCCTATGCTTCATCAAAGCATCAAAATTCAATACTTCACTCCAAAAATCTTTGCCGTACAAAAGGATAGTCACTTTCTTTCTGAGTTTTTTCGTTTGTACAAGTGTTAACACCTCCATCAGCTCATCCATCGTTCCAAAACCACCAGGAAACATCACAAATGCCTTGGCTAAATACACGAACCAGAATTTTCGCATAAAGAAGTAATGGAATTCAAAATTCAACTCTGGTGTGATATAAGGATTGGCAAATTGTTCAAAAGGAAGACTCACATTGAACCCGATCGATCTTCCTTTCGCTAAAGCTGCTCCTTTGTTCGCTGCTTCCATAATACCTGGACCACCGCCTGAGCAAATAACGAATCGAAATGGTTGTTGCAGAGTCTGTGTCCATTGAGTAAGCTTTTTTGAAAGTTGGACAGCATCTTCATAGTATTGGGACATCCGATAATCAGCTCTTGCATCTTCTATCAACTGTTGAATGTTTCCATGCTTTCTTCTTGATTTTTTTAGCTTTATAGTCAGATCCTTTAACAATTTACTACATTGCAATTTAGATTTAAATCGAGCAGAGCCAAAAAAAACGATTGTATCTTTTACTCCTTCTCGACGAAGTTGCTGTTGCGGTTCAAGAAGTTCAGACAGCAAGCGAATCGGACGAGCGCTTGGTCCATTGAGGAAATCAATATTATGATATGCTTTTGGTCGCGGCGTTTTTTTCACACTATCCCTTCTTTCATAGCTTAGTGAGTTGAAGTATAATTCTGTATTAAATACTCTTTCAAATCTTCAAATGAACTAAAAAATTCTGTTACACATCCAAGAACCCATCCAGGAATTTTTTCTTTCGGCACCTGCGTGACTAAATAGACGGGTTTCATGAAATACTTAGCAATCGTAAGCTCACCTTTGGTCCCAGCTCCTCGCTGAGCACTCATATCCCAATAACAAATCACATAATCAGATCGAGTTGCAATTTCTTTTGAATCTTGGATAACAAATTTCTGAACAATCTTGATATATGTTTCGATATTTGTTGATTTAAGACTTCTAAAATTGTTCTTATGCAACACTTTACGGAGATATTGATCACTCGCTACATTGGGATTAAAAACTTTATGCTTCAAGGATTTCTGAATCCAATTCTCGATATCCAAACGCCAGTCTTTTCCCTCATTGAGAGCGTACTCCATTCCTCCAGAAAGATATACATGCATTCGTTTATGTGCCACAAGCTCTCCTTAAAAACGCTGTTGTGTGGGGTCAAGTCCACAGTCATATTTGTTCAGAAGATAGGTGAACAAGCAAAGAAATGCAAGAAAACGTACAACTTGAATATAAATCGAAAATCGGCTAACTTCTCTGCATAAATAGTATTTATCACTTCTTCGAGGATCGTCATGGAAAAGTACAAAAAACGTTCATGGGCTGAACCGTACAAGATCAAAGTTGTTGAGCCGATCAAAATGACAACTCGTACTGAACGAGAAAAGGCGTTGATGGAAGCCGGTTACAATACCTTTCTATTGAAATCTGAAGATGTGTATATAGATCTGCTTACCGATAGCGGCACAAATGCGATGAGTGATAATCAATGGGCCGGAATGATGCTCGGGGATGAAGCATATGCCGGCAGCAAGAACTACTATCACCTTGAAGAAAATGTGCAGAAGTACTATGGTTATAAATATTTAGTGCCTACTCATCAAGGACGCGGCGCAGAAAATATTATCTCGAAGATCCTGATCAAACCGGGAATGTTTGTGCCGGGCAATATGTATTTTACAACGACTCGATTGCACCAGGAACTTGCCGGTGGAACATTTGTCGATGTCATTATAGATGAAGCTCACGATCCGGTAAATCTTCATCCTTTCAAAGGAAATGTTGATATCGACAAGTTTGATGCACTTGTCAAAAAAGTCGGTGCTGATAAAATTCCCTATATTACCATCGGAGTGACGGTGAACATGGCTGGAGGTCAGCCTGTGTCTATGGCGAATTTAAGAGAAGTGCGATCGTATTGCGAGAAGCATGGTGTTCGAGTGGTTTTTGATGCGACACGCGCGGTGGAGAATGCATATTTCATCAAAGTGCGTGAAAAAGGATATGAGAAAAAATCGATTGCAGAGATTCTTCATGAAATGTGTTCTTATTCCGATGCATGTACAATGAGCGGAAAAAAAGATTGTCTTGTGAACATCGGCGGATTTCTTGCGTTGAACGAACGAGATGTATTTGAAGAAGCGCGCAATATGGTTGTGGTCTACGAAGGTCTTCATACGTATGGCGGACTCGCAGGACGAGATATGGAAGCAATGGCGCGCGGCATTGAAGAATCAGTACAATGGGACCATATTCGTGCGAGGATCGGTCAGGTTGAATATGTTGGCGAGAAACTAAGTGCACTAGGCATTCCTATCGTTGTTCCTGTTGGCGGCCACGCGGTATTTCTTGATGCCAAAGCGTTCCTCCCTCATCTTAAGCAGATCGAATTCCCTGCTCAGACATTGGCAGCCGAACTTTACCTTGAGTCTGGCATACGTTCTATGGAACGTGGTATTGTATCTGCCGGACGCAGTAAAGAAACCGGAGATCACTACTATCCAAAGCTTGAACTTGTCCGCTTAACCTTTCCGCGTCGCGTATATACGCAAGCTCATTGTGATGTAACGGTTGAAGCAGTTGACGAAGTATTTGACCGGAGAAAGTCTATAAAAGGATTGAAGATGGTTTATGAACCAAAATACCTGCGGTTCTTCCAGGCAAGGTTTGAAAAGCTATAACTGCGATTATATCGGACACGTGATGCAAAATTTGATTGGATAGTGTTTGGCATTTCACAAATGCTTCGTACAATCCCTGCCTGTGGCAGGCAGGCGGTCCCCGACCGGATCACTTACTCGCCAACGTCCGATGTTATCATCGCCTGTGTAGCGTCCGACTCAGCCGGAGGCCTATATTTTGTTTTTGCTTTTGTAGGGACGTGATT
>PLMS01000028.1 GCA_003142575.1 Ignavibacteriota bacterium | reverse complement strand
TGAGACGCGATCTGCAACAACTCCACCATACAGCATAAAAAACCAGGAAGGAACGCCATAAGCAAATCCCACATACCCAAGATATGCTGAAGAATGCGTCAATTGATAAATGAGAAATCCCTGTGCAGTTGTCTGCATCCACGTGCCGAATAACGATACCATTTGTCCCCAGAACCAGAGGCGGTAGTTCCTGTGCTTCAACGCTGCGAAGGTTTTTTTCCAGCTTGGTTTTTTGGAAGGAGAGTTATTGTTCACTGCTTCATCAATCGTTTAAGCAATTGNNCTGCCGGCAGGTTTTCGGTTGAGATCGGATGGTTTGGTCAGAGCAATCGCTTCACGCATAAAACGATGCATTTCATCAAGCATGCGAATGTCTTCGTGCCAAGCATTCTCACTCATAACAATTGGACGTTTGATCCAATTACTTCCTTTTAATGGAAATGAGCCTTTCTTCTCTCCCAGCAAACGCCGCCGGACGATGTACTTCCAATAAGCCGCATGTACCATAATCTCCCAGATATTGTGCCGATCTGGCGCCGGACGCCATGCCGCTTGTTGTGCGGTCAAGCCGCGAATAGAACCGCGCAAATTTGTTCCCTGCCACGCGCGCTTCTCGTATGCTTCGCCAATGAGTTGAAGCAAGAGACGAATTTCTTTGGTTGGTTTCATATCATTCTTAACATACGGAGCAAAAAGCAGTCAATCAAGATTATACGTGTCCTTTGAAGAACGATTTAGTATTCTCATGATTTTCTGTTACATTGTTTTATTGTACCTGGGAAGATATTTCTATGGCAGATTTTGAGATTGCAGTGATAGGCGCAGGCGTGGTAGGACTTGCCATTGCGGCGCGGTTTTCTCAAAAACATCCGCGTCTTGTAGTGCTCGAAAAGAATGAAAAGTACGGAATGGAGACGTCGAGCCGCAATAGCGAAGTGATACACGCAGGCATATACTATGAACCTGGCTCGTTGAGGGCGCGTTTATGTGTTGAAGGACGGGATGAATTGTACGCACTCTGCAAAGCGCACGATATCGCTTATCAACCATTGACAAAATTAATCACCGCGACGATGACGGCGGAATTAGAACAATTCGACAGTATTCAACAAAATGCAGCAGAGAATGGAGTAGAACTGCAGGTTCTGGATAAAACAGCAGCGCTGAAACTAGAGCCGAACATTCGAACGGAGGGCGCGCTATTCTCACCGCTCACCGGCATTATCAGCGCACATGATCTGATGGATTACTTTTTCCATACGACGCAAACAAATGGCGGAACAGTTCAGCATCGGTGTCAAGTCATCGGCATTCGGCAGATTATGAGTGGATATGAAATTGTTTACGATGAAGCTGGAAGCAGATCAAGTGTTACAAGCGAGATCGTCATCAATGCGGCTGGACTTGGTTCTGATCTCATCGCACAGATGATCGGTATCGATATCGATAAAGAAGATTTGCGGTTGAGTTATGCAAAGGGTTCGTACTTTTCAATCGTACAATCCAAAGCAAAGCTTGTATCGCGGCTGGTGTATCCCATGCCGTCTGACGAAGAACTTGGCATACATGCGCTCATGGATTTGGGAGGAAGGTTGAAGTTTGGTCCTGATTTAGAATATCTTGAGGACCGCGCGATCAACTATAGCGTAGTGGAGAACAAGCGGCATGCATTTGCAGAATCCATCCGGCGTATTTTGCCCGCGATCAACGATGAAGATATTACACCGGATATGAGCGGCATTCGTCCAAAGCTTCAAAGGAAAGGGCAACCCCCGCGCGACTTTGTTATCGTTCACGAGAAAGATCGCGGCTTGTCCGGATTTGTCAATCTGATTGGAATCGAATCGCCGGGATTAACATCCTCACCGGCAATTGCGCGGTATGTGGAAAGTATTTTATTTAAGTAGAAATATGCAGATAAATAAGAATCCCCTCTCGTTGGAGGGGATTCTTATTGTGCGCCTTCACTCCATCAACTCATACTATCTATCTCTGTTTAACTTTTTTCCAATTGTAGAGTTTTAGTTGTCGCATCGCATACTTCACTCGGCCCGAAGTATTGAATTGGTCCGGGAAAGACATAGGAAGTTTTAATAGACCATTCGGCCCTGTTTTTTGCAAATTCTTTGAATGGCTTGCCATCCAATTTCACTAGTGCTTTCTGAATAACGGGTTTCAGTTTGCCATGCCTTTTTTCCAGGTTCATCATCATGATAATTGGTACGCCACACGCGATCCATTTTTCTGCCGGAGCAGTAAGATTTCGGACCGATGCCATATACCCAGTCTTTCCTGATCCAATTATAACGGCAGCTACATAACCCAATGAATACGTATAGTTGGCATCAAAATTAGACGGTGCTGCACAGCGGCCTTCATATCCAAAGAAATTTGCCAATGCAGTAAAATTTCCTTTGAATTTACCTTCGGCCTTCCATTCCTTAAGCTTTTCCTCAACCATCTCAATCAATAATTTTTCAGTCTCAATACGCGAAACCATTACATTGCCATGCGGATCGCGATCCATTAATAGCTGCGTCTGTATGTCTTTTGGTAGTGAATTAAATGCTTTTGTTGAATCAGCACTTATATGACTGTTAACGAACTGGAACTTTTCATCGTCAGTTTCCAATATATTAAAAGCTGCAGTTTTCTCGGCCAGTAAGTCATTAATTTCAGAAATTAATTTTTTAATCTCAGGTACAAATTCAATGAGGCCCTCAGGTATCAAACAAACACCGAAGTTTTCATTATTATCAGAGCGTGTTTTAATAACCCTGGCGATGTCTTCAACAATCTGGTCCATGGTCAATCTTTTCTCATGCACTTCTTCAGAAATAATACCATAGTTTGGACGGGTCAGAAGGACACATTCAAGTGCTATGTGTGAAGCAGAACGTCCCATTAATTTTATGAAATGCCAATATTTTTTTGCAGATAAAGCATCACGTTCAATATTACCGATAAGTTCACTATACACCTTGCAGGCTGTATCAAACCCAAAGGATGCTTCTATCATTTCATTTTTTAAATCTCCATCAATAGTTTTTGGACAACCTATTATTTGAACACCAGCATTAATTGACTTGTAATACTCAGCCAATACACAGGCATTTGTGTTTGAGTCGTCCCCTCCAATGATAACAATAGCATTTATGCCAAGTTTTCTGCAATTTTCGAGCCCTTTATCAAACTGTGATTGTTCGTCCAGCTTCGTCCTGCCGCTGCCAATTATATCAAAGCCCCCCGTATTCCTGTATTCCTCAATCAATTGAGCAGTCAGTTCAATATATTTACCGTCCACTAAGCCTGATGGCCCGCCTAAAAAACCATATAATTTACTATTGCTATTCATTGCCTTTAAGCCGTCAAAGAGCCCTGCAATGACATTGTGTCCACCAGGAGCCTGTCCTCCGGAAAGAATAACTCCAACTTTTATCGGAGATGATTCCAATGGTTTTGAACCAGATTCAATGGTTAAAACAGGTAAACCATAGGTATTTGGAAACATCTCATTAATTTCTTTTTGATGTGCAACAGATTGAGTCGCAGCGCCTTCTTGAACCAATATGTTACCAGTTAAAGTGGCTGGTAATTTTGGTTTATAACCAGCTCTTGCTAACTGTAAAGAACTTTTTGTTATAGGATTGAATTTCATATTTTACTTTAGTGGATATTGTTTAAATTAATTAATTATTTTGAGATGTGAATATATTTTAAAAATTTTCACTGTATCTAATTAAATCAACAATTGGATAAAAATCCAGATAAAAAAAATCGTAGACATTTATGTATTGCCGGGAGCAGAATGATAAATGAACTGGCAGCTTAGAAGTGTCTGTGCGTCTCAGTCCGACAGGTAAATCAATAATTATAAATTATATCGTTGTCGAACAGTAGGAATGAGATGTTCTGCAAAAACGTGTTCCAAATTATATTCCTGGCTCCAATCCCAGTCGGTGCTTGCCACAGAGCAGGCCTGGCAAACCGAACGTTTTGGAGAGCGCAACAGCTTCGATTATTGTTTCCTTAAAGGTTCTGCCCTTTGTGGCCGATAACGCGATCAATATGTTGAATACAGATTTTCGACCAATTTTCAAATGCATCAATTTTGTTCAGGAGTTCTTCCGTGTTCAGAAATTTTGTTTCATTAATCGATTTTTCCTTCGGTTTTACCGACGGTTTTTCCAGCGCAAGAATGTGAATAATGCCGAAGTGAACTTTACCGACATCGTTGGAATCGTCGTTCAGCAAAGCGACAATCCGCTGTGTGTAAGGAGATTCAATAATAACTTCTTCATTTATTTCCCGTTTCAAACCATCTTCATATGTTGTGCTGAACAAACCAGAATCAGTTACGGAAATATGTCCACCCACACCTAGCGAATAATCGCCGTGCAGTCTTTTCTCTGCTAATAGTTTGCCGCGTCGATAAACAAAAAATGTATCTTTGAATTGCATGAGAGCATAGGGGATTAATTGCTTGAAGGCGGGATTGGACTCCGCATCCTTTCTCTGGAGAAATGTATGATTTTTTGGATTGCGAATAATATCTCTGTATTTATCCAACTCAAAGGAAAGACCTTGGAACATACCTAATTGTTCAAGTAACCGAGTTGGAAAGACCAATACATGTTCTTCTAAATATTTATCGTTTTGCAAATTGAATCCTTTTTATTAGAAACGAGCTGACTAAAAACAGCAATAGAAACTCTAAACAGATTAATACAAGAACATCGGTTTGCCAAGCAAATGAGCTACCTTGGGTCTGTACTTTTCAATATCATATAACTCATCCACATCAACACATTTCTTGCCTTCGGTAATCATACTGGCAGAAATGGTTGTATACTTACCATCGCGCAATGCAACCATTCGGCCGGACTTTCTCTGTATCAACAAATCAGCGGCAAGATAGCCATACGTTGTAGCGACCATGCGGTCGAGCGCATCGGGTGCCCCGCCACGCATGAGATATCCCAATTGCTGGACCATCACACCGATACTCGAACGTTTTTCAATTTCACCGCCAATAAAATGGCCGATGCCGCCGAGTTTCTGATGTCCATATGCATCCGCTTCGCCTTTGAGAGACATTTCGCCGCCGAGAGGTTTCGCACCCTCGGAGACGGTCATGATTGCATAGTTGCTGGAGTTAGCCTTGCGATCTTCAACAAGAAACTTGACAAGTTTATCAATATCGAATTCCACTTCAGAAATAATAGCCCGATCGACACCGGCGAGATATGCTGAGATGAGCGAGGTTTCTCCGGAATAGCGTCCGAACAATTCAACAACCGCGATGCGTTCGTGTGAACCGGTTGGTGTACGCATAGAGTTAATGAACTCCACGCTGCGGGTGACTGCTGTAGAAAAACCGATACAGTAATCGGTTCCATACACGTCGTTATCCATTGTCTTTGGGATGCAAACCATCGGTATGCCTTCTTTATGTAAACGAACAGCATAGCTGAGCGTATCATCGCCGCCAATGGCAATGAGTCCATCCAATTTGAGATGCTCAATAACACGAAGTACGTGTGCAGTGCAATCGGCTGGTTCTGTGCCATCTTTGTGCTCGAACTTCCCTTTCAAAAACGCCGGCATATCTTTTGGGCGCACTTTACCGGGATTTGTGCGTGATGTATGCAGGAATGTTCCACCGGTACGATCGATGGTACGTACTATTGTTTTTGTCAGCGGAAGGATGAGATCTTGGTGTGTCTGTGGATCTTCCGGATTGTAATTCAGTAATCCACCCCAGCCGCGTCTTATTCCGAGCATTTCGTGTCCTTCTTCAAGAATCCGCATTGATGCTGCTTTCATACATGCATTCAACCCGGGAACGTCGCCCCCGCCTGTTAAAATACCTAAATGCATTGTTTTTCTATCCTTTCAAAATTATAAAGAATTGATTTCGCCGGTCATAAAAAATACCACTGTATCTAATTAAATCAACAATTGCATAAAAATCCAGATAGGAACTTAAAAAAAACACCAGTGGTGAAAGATCGGTGTTCGGATGATCGTTTTTGAAGCTTATCTCATGCTTTTGATGGATATCGTCTCCGTATAGCAGGAATCAGATATTCGGAAAAAGCCCGATCCAAGGAATATTCTGGCTTCCAATCCCAGTCGCGCCGCGCCGCCGTATCATCCACGTCCGCAGGCCAGCTATCAATGATTGCTTGCCGCCGGTAATCCGATGCAAACTTGACGCTGGTATTGGGGAAAGCTTTTTGAAGGATCTGAAACACTTCCAACGCCGAGGGATTGAACGCACCGACGTTATAGACGGTCTGTGTAAGCTTTTCGTGCGGAGCAGCTTGTAGTCTCAGCAGTGCGGTAATTGCGTCTGGCATTGCCATAAACGGAATACGTGCATCTTCACGCACGAAACATTCATAATGTCTGTTTCTTGCAGCCATGTGCAGCATTTCGGGAGCAAAGTCGCTGGTTCCACCCGTCGGCAGAGTTACTGCGCTGATCAGGCCGGGAAATCGTACGCTACGGAAATCAATTTGTCCCTTTGGTGGCTCGGCATCTAGTTGGCGATAATAATTGGCATAATACCTGCCAAGCTGTTCGTTGTATAATTTATTAATGCCATACATAGTTCGCGGTACCAGCCACTGATCTTCTTTTACTTTGCCTGCTTTTCGCTTTGTCTCTAGATCGGGAAGACCGTACACGGCAATAGAACTTGGATAGATGAACTTGATCTCGCGACCTTGCAAGCGCGATTGTGTGATGGCAATTTCCAGAAGGTTCAGCGTTCCATCAACGTTTACGCGATGCGCAAGTGTTGGCTGGCGTTCTGCCCGCGTGGAAAGCAGCGCTGCAAGGTGGTAGATGGTATCGAAATTATGTTCGGTAGAGAGTGTTTCGAGGAGATGCGTATCGAGAATATCTCCGGTGACAAGACGATGACATCGTGCTTTCACAGATTCGTCGATGGGCGCAAGGTCCATTGCAATAATATGCATGCCGCCGTATTCGGAAAGATGCTCGATCAGTCCATGACCGATTTCGCCATTTGCTCCCGTAACGAGGATGGTTTTGATTGACATAGAATCTCCGAAGAAATTCAGTGTTTGTGTTGCGCCGCAGGTCTTATCTGCTCAGCGTTCTTTAACTTGCCGATCAATTTCTGCGGTGCATGGATCAGAGTAGGCAGACACTGTGAACAAATCCATAGCTCGTCTCCGTTGTAGTGCAGGTGGAGAAGCGGAGTCTCGCGTTCCGATTGTTCGCAATTCAAACAATGCAGTCCTGATTTTGAAAAACTCATAGATTTTCCTTTATAACGATTTCAAGTTTCCTATTCAGGCGCGATCATGGTTTTACCGCCCGGCGCTGGAATCGATCGTGGTGTTTTAATGGATTGAAATTGGTTGATAAGTTGGAGGGCTTCGTTGAGAAGCTCTCCGAGTGAATTCAGCGAATCAATTACATCGTTGGATTTTGAAAGACTCGGATTTTCTAAAAGAATTTGCTGATATAACTTTGCGGCGGCAATCGGATTACCGATCTTATCGGCGACAGAAAGCGCCATTTCCAGAACAGTCAGCCTCTTCGCCTCCTCTGCAATACGTTCTTCCAGCGCACGGAAACGCTGCCCGGAGCGAATCCGTGCCAATAACTCTTCCATGGGAAATGGCTTGATGAGATAATCGTCAGCACCAGCATCGAGACCTTGGACGACACTTTCAGTGCCGGTTCGTCCTGTGAGCATAATGATATATCGATTGCGATGCGCAGGATCTTCTTTTACGAGTTTAGCGAACTCGATTCCACTCATGCCAGGCATTTCCCAATCAATGAGAATAATACCCGGTTGACATCGTTCCATTTCTTTCCATCCGGTAATGGGATTCTGCGAGGATATGACAACATATCCCTGTAACTCCAGACCCATTTGCAGAGTGGTAATGAAGTCGGCATCGTCATCGATAAGAAGTAAAGTATTTGGCATTACAAAGAATCTCTCTCAGTTCAGATCGCATGAAATGAAGAAAGAACAAAAGGAACTGGAACAAGCTAACAATTTGCTCGTCGAATCGCAATGTCAGACTTTCAAATCTACTATTTCTCCTTTTTCAGTGGAATAACTCCGCCTGCCAAATCTCCAATAATATTCACTAATTCCGTATTTGCTGGTACGACGATCTTCGAATTCTTTTCAAGCGATCGCTGCACAGTTTCAAGGCGTTTTAAAAGTTGAGCATTTCCGACAAAGAATTTATTTGCCGCTTCGTTTACTAAACGGATTGCTTCTGCTTCGCCTTCCGCCGCGAGGATTTGTGCCTGACGAATTCCTTCGGCTTCTTTAATTGCGGCTCGTTTCTTACCGTCAGCAGCGGTTTCTGCCGCTGTGGCATAATCGACGGCAGCTAATTTTTCATTCTCTGCTTTAACAATCTTGTTCATCGTCTCCTGCACATCTTTTGGCGGATCAATTTGCTTTAATTCTGTTCGGACAATATCAATACCCCAATTCGTTGTCTCCTTGATCAGGATTATGTGAAGTTCATCGTTGATCCTACCGCGTTCGCTGTTGGCGGATTTCAGTGTCATCGTGCCGATAATATTCCGGAGCGTGGTACGTGCCAGATTGACAATCTGGTAATTAACATTGTTGACGTTATACACAGAGTTCTTCACACTCTCCTCGTCGGCTTTTACCTTAAAATATACCTGTGCGTCGACGACTGCGTTGAGATTGTCGTTGGTAATGATTTCCTGCGGTTCGGCATCTACCATCTGTTCGGTGATATTGATCCGATATATTTTATCGATCCCCGGCATAATCCAATGAAAGCCGGGTTGTGCGAAGCGGTTGTACTTTCCTAATCGCTCTATTAAAGCTCTGTGTGTCGGGCGGATAATTCTGATTCCTAAAAGGAAAACAAAAACAATAAAAATGCCGCCAATAATCCAAATTGTGTTGAGGGTGATTCCAGTTTCTTCCATGATAATCTCCTTAACGATTGATTGTGTAGTGTAAAGGTTTGTCTTATACGAATATATTTCCGGCGTACTTTGGAGTTATGTCAACAGGCAAGATCGCACGATCTCACCTGCCGATAACATTTACCTCACTTCACATATTCTTCTGCAAAGTACTTTGCAGAAAGAGGCTCACCGGTAGCATATTTTATCAATTCGTCCCATCGTAAACTGGCTCCGGGAGCAAAAACTTTCGTCGCTAAATATTTTCCGACTTCCGGCTTGTTCGCGAAGCAGACATCTTTGTCCTGCGCCTGCTTCAGCACATTTATCGCAATATAATGCTGCAACTGCGATGCCGTCAGTTCGCCAAGCTGGTAGTTATGATAATACGCCGGGTATTGTGCCAAGTGAATTTTTGCCGCCCAATCCGGTGCATTACGTCCTTCGGGAGGTGTGATCATCTGGTACTCTTTCACCAAATTCCACCAAAGTGTGTTCAAATCTTGATCGGGATTTTCATACATAGCCTTCTCAAACCTCATCATTACCTGTGTCCATCTGCAGAAGATAAGCGCATGCATCCGCAAGTTCTCCTGTCCCACAGCGCGGATCATTTCTTTGTCTTTCTTGCTGATGCCCATCATCGTTTGCAGCCAGTCGGCATTGCTTGGCTGCCGTTCCATCAGCATCGCAATGGCTTCCGTGACGAATGTATGTGTTTCAACGCGAAGGAGGAACGGGAGGTCGCGTGAAACGTTCTTGCTGTACGCGGCGTGTCCTAATTCGTGAAGCATGGTACTCATCCAGTCCTGATTATCAATGACACTCAGCATAACTCGGATATCACCAGATCGATCAATATCGTTCTCGAACGCATGCTGGTATTTCCCTTTGCGTCCATAGATGTCGCTATTCTTCAAAATGTCGTCTACCGGTAAACCGATGTTTGCGTAAAATGTTCGGCCAAGTTCATCGATTTTTTTTCCTTTGAAGTATTTATCGAGATCCACTGAGCCCATCTGAGGCGCTTCCTGGAAAAAGCGGTCTTGATAATGCCATGGCATCATGTGGTCCGGCTTGATGCCGTACTTCTTTGCCAGAGTTACATCGATCTCAGATTTGAGTTTTTTGAACGGCTCATCGGTGAGAGTCTTCAATTCATCGAAGATTGCGACGATTTCACTCACGGTTTGCTCATTGGTGGCTAAGGACATTTCGTAGAAATTTGTGAAGCCGAGTTGTCGCGCGGCTTCGTTGCGAAGTTTCACTAACTCCACCACCATTGGTGCAACTGCTTTTCCAACTTCTTTGCTTGCTTCCCAGGCCCTCTGCCGTTTGGCGGAATTCTTTTCATTCTTCAAAATAGTGTTGATGGTATTGTCATCTACTTCTTTGCCGTCAAGAATTGGGCGGAACGTGTTGAACTTGTTGGCGATCTCTGCGCTCTTTTCCACAATCTTCCGCATGAGCGCTGTATCGATCTGGTTGGTGAGATAACTATTAAAGAGGATGATGAGCTGGCGCTGGAGGAGAGAGTCCTTGATACTTTGATCATCTTTCCATCTTTTCAACCGATTGAAGTCCTGTTTGTTGGAATATATTTTTCGGATCTCCAGTTCGAGAGATGCCTTTTCATCGTAATACTTTTTATCGCCTGTGGCGTTGGCGTTCCAATCGGCAAGGTTCATCGCTTTGAACTTCGGCTCATAGATCTTAATGTGGTTGTCAATGAATGCCCGAAAGTCCTTTTCAGCGTTTCGCAAGGAACAGGATATCATGACTAATGCAAAGAGAAGTGGAAGAAGAAGGATGAGGGGTTTCATAATGACTCCTGTCAATAGTGGTGAAATAGAGCAATCCGAAAATCATGAAAATACACGCTCAAACGCCTTCGGAAGGTTCCTTTTGGGAATAAATCTAAGCAGAGGATTGATGAAGAGCAAGCCCTTTCAAGGCATTGAAAAACATACGCTTTTCCTATACTTCATAATCCACTACCCGGCGCTCCGTGCGAACAAGCGGGAGGAAGTTCTTTACCTTCATATGCTCAGGATGGATTTGGTATGCGTCTAATGCTTCACGCGATTCGAATTCCGTGTACAGCGAGATATCTGCAGCATCGCCGCTTTTTTCAAAATTGAGTCCAACCTCTAGTTTAAGCATACCGGGAATTTTTCCACGCATTTCTTCTAACAACCCTTTGATCTTTAATGCGTTTTGCTGTTTCGTGGTCCCTTCGGCAAAGTCTTTTAGTTTCCAGAGAACAATATGTTTGATCATGATTTATTCCTTTATCGCTAAAATGTATTTCCATTACATAGATTATCCATCCGCGCTACAATTTCGCACTTTCTTGTTGAACCAACTTCCACACACGGGCAACGTGTTTCTCCGCTGTGGCGATGTTTCCTATCGCTAACCGGATTGTATATCGACCGTTCAATTTCGTATGGGAAAGAAACGCTTCGCCGGTCGTGTTGATCCGATCGATAATCTGTGCATTCATGTGTTCGAGCTTACCCTCATCTAAAATTCCCTTCGGATGATATCGGAAACACACAACACTAAAGGGAACAGGAGCGAGTCGTTCAAAGTTGTTATCGGCATCGACCCACAAAGCAAACTCACGTGCTAATCGGCAATGTTCTCTTAAAATACCGATCATTCCTTCGACGCCAAATGAGCGGATAATGAACCAGAGTTTCAATGCACGGAACCGGCGACCAAGCTGAACGCCCCAATCCATATAATTATTCACTTTGCCATCGGTGGTTTTGAGATATTCCGGTACGAGACTGAATGCTTGTTTCAGCGTATCAACGTGACGCGTGAAGAGCACACTGCAATCCATTGGAGTGAACAGCCACTTATGCGGATTTGTAACGAGTGAATCGGCTCGGTCGCAGCCATCAAGCACTGAGCGCATTTCTGGAACGATAGCTGCCATACCGCCGTATGCTCCATCGACGTGCAGCCACAATTTTTCCATCTGGCAGATGTCGGCAATTGCCGGCACCGGATCGATGCTCGTGGTAGAGGTCGTTCCGACCGTAACTACAACGGCAAAGGGAAGCCATCCGTTTTTTTTGTCTTCTGCGATTGCGGCTGCGAGTTGATCGGGTTTCATTCGGAACTGTGCATCGGAAGGAATTTTCCGTACTCCTTCCTGACCCACACCAAGGATAATGGCAGCTTTCTCAATGGATGAATGCGTATGATCGGAACAATACAGACGAAGGTGCGGCAAGTCGGTTCGTCCCGATAGTCCTTCCTCGCGTACCCGCTTGTGCATTGCTTCGCGTGCCGCTGTTAATGCAACGAGTGTGGACACAGAGGCAGTATCGATGATGACTCCCTGAAATTCCGATGGTAGTCCGAGCATTTGCCTCAGCCAATCGGTCACTACTTCTTCCAATTCTGTAGCAGAGGGAGAAGTTCGCCATAACATTCCATTGACATTCAATGCAGTGGCCAGCATCTCTCCAAGAATTCCGGGCGCTGAAGCACTATTGGCAAAGTATGCGAAGAAGCCGGGATGATTCCAATGGGTAATGCCGGGAAGAATGATGCGATGGAAATCGGCTAGTATCAGTTCCATTTTTTCAGAAGTTGCTGGCGGCGTTGCCGGCAGCTGATTTTTAATTTCACCGGGTTTGACACGCGAGAACACAGGATACTTCTCGGCATTCTTGAGATAGTCCGCAATCCAATCGACTACTTCTTTACCGTGCTTCCGAAATTCTTCCGGGTCCATTCCAATAAAAGGCTGATTACTCATTTTTGAGTCTCGTTGAGTTATTCTGAATTTATTTTATCTCTACCGGTGGCCCATCTGGATTTCCGGTATCAAGCACAATTTTCCACGAGCCGTCAGGTTGTTTCATCCAGGTTGTTGAATACGTGCCTGTGGATTTCATCAACTTGCCCTCTTTATTTTTCCGAAGTCTCTCCCATCTGCCAATGGTGTATCCAAGAACACCAGGAATCATCATCTCTGCTTTTGTCGGATGCCAGCGGAGGGAAAAACTCGAATCTTTAAAAGCCTGTTCCATTGCTTTACGAATTTCGTCTGCACCTGTAATTGGTTTGCTTGTGTCACCAAGCATTGAACCGTTTGGTGCAAAATAAGCGACCCAACCATCGACACCCTTCTCGGCTGTGGCTTTATCGAAATCGCGATCGAGTTGCATGAGAAGCGATGCCTCATCCGGAGTGTTCTGCGCAAATGTTGCTGCACTCAACAAGAGAACACCGGAGGTAAAGCGTAAGAGAGAACTGAGCATGATGGGTTCCTTGCGATTATCAGTGATGAATCTTAGTTCTGAATGAAGAAATTTCTCTAAAAACTATACGAAGTGCAAGTCCTTGAAATTGTTTAAATAATAAAGTATTTAGTATATGTCGAACATTTCATCCATAAGCACAAGGAGATCGTATGAAAGAAAAAGAATCTTTGGATTACTTTAAAAATGGTTTTAATTGTGCGCAGGCAGTCTTTACACCGTTCGCAAAAGAAAACGGTATTTCGGAATCGCACGCTTTGAAAATTGCAAGCGGTTTTGGAGGAGGAATGGGGCGACTGCAAGCGACGTGCGGAGCCGTCACAGGCGCTTATATGGCTATCGGTGTACAGCATGGCAAATCTCTCGGTGACACGGGAGATGAAAAAAAAGAGAAGACATACGGTCTGGTAAAGACTTTTGATGCAGAGTTTAGAAAAATATTCTCAACAACGTCATGCAGAGAACTGCTTCAGTGCGATTTGAACACGGAGGAGGGAAAGAAGTATGCCGCAGATAATAAGTTGACACAGAAAGTCTGCGAACGCTGTGTGCAGGAAGCGGTAAAGATTGTGGAGAAGATTTTGTAGAAGAAGATACTTAATCCAAGAACGTCTAAAATCGGTTCTTTTACAACATCTTCTTCAATTTATCGTATCCGGCACGGCTGATGAGGAGTTTTGTCCCGTCCTTCAGTATCGCCATGCGGCTGTCTTTTGCATAAAGCTCAATACGGGCAATGCGTTCGAGGTTGATAATGGAAGAACGGTGGACGCGGACAAATTTTGCCGGATCGAGCATCTTTTCTAAATCTGTCATGCGCTGCTGCTTTAAATGGGATTTTCCCTCCGCTTTAATTGCCACATAATCATCCTCTGCCTCGATATAATCTATTTTATCTGCAGGAATGACATGAACTTTTGATCCATCCTTCACAAGCACCCGTTCAAGAATTGCCGGTTTCATTCCTGCGGCAGCAGTAAGAGCTTCGATAGGTAAAGGTTTCTTTGTTTTCAGTCGTTTTGCTACATGGTCAAGTGCTTCATCTAACCGTTCCTTGCTGAACGGTTTCAGTAAATAATCGACGGCATGCAGTTCAAATGCTTTTACGGCATATTGATCGTATGCAGTGGCAAAAATAACTGCGGGCGGATTCTCGACAAGTTCCAGCACTTCAAAACCATTCAGCTTGGGCATCTGGATATCCAGAATGGCAAGGTCGGGCTTTAGCTCCGTGAGAGCTTTCACTGCATCAAATCCATTGGAACATTCCGCGGCAATATTGATATCGTCACGCTTCGTGAGGTATTCACGCAGAAGAAGACGAGCCGGTTCTTCATCATCAACAATAATAGTCTGAATAACAGATTTGGCATTCATGGGTGTCATCCGGTTTTATGTGTCAGAATCTTTTACAGGAAAAGAAAATTCAACTGAAAAAATATTGTCTTTCTTTTCAATATCTATTCTACCTTCGTTTCCGTACAGTGTTTGAATGCGGGAGCGGACATTCTTCACGCCGAGTCCGGTTCCCTTTTTCGGTACATAGTCCGGGTCAAAAGGATTCTTAATAGTAATGTTCAGTCTGTTGTTGTGTAATTGTGTCCGAAGAGTAATGGTACCGCCTTCGAGGAGCTGCGAGATACCGTGGTGCACTGCATTTTCAATCAACGGTTGTAAAAGGAGCGGCGGAATCCTGCATTCCAATGTTTTCTGTTCGATGTCTTGCTGTACTTGTAACCGCGATCCAAACCGAATTTGTTCAATTGTCAGAAATTTATCGATCAGAGATAATTCTTCCGTTAACGAAATCCTGTTCTTCGTTCCCAAATCCAAACTGTTCCGGAAAAACTCGGCAAGCAGAATGACCATGGTCCGTGCTTTTGCCGGATCGCTTGTTGTTAACGCACTGATGGAGTTAAGACTATTAAAAAGAAAATGTGGATCAATTTGTGCACGGAGCGCACGAAGTTCGGCATCCTGCGCCAGCAGTTTCAGTTCAAAGGTTTGCCGCTCAGATTCATTGGAACGTTCGAATCCGATGATGACGTAATGCATCGATGCGATAAGAAGAAAGATTAATACAAGCAAACTGTATATCCCTGCGATCCATTGTTCGTACATAGGCGCTATGAAAGGTGCGATTTGTAATGAATCTATCGCCTTTACCCAACCGTACCCAATAAAGAGTTCAACACCGGCAGCAATACATGCAGTAGCGAAGAACATGGAAAGAAGATTATACCACTGTGTAGTTTTGATAGGAAATATACGGCACAAGTAATATGAAGAAAGGCAGATGAACGCAAAGAAAATATTCAGAGGTATGTCGGATAAAAGAAACGCTCCCCATTGACTTCTATAAGAATAAATAAATGGAATCTCAATGAGTAAACCGACGAACAACCAGATAGCAAGATAGAGAGAAAGCGTTCTTCTATTTGAAAGAATAGGATGCACGGTTAGTTCTTTATCTCGACGCCGCCCATTACCGCTGTCCCTTTAATGACGAGATGTTTCGTGCTTTCCTTTGGGGGACGCGTCTTATCTTCGAATCCGCCCATGAACGGAAATCCCTCGATAATAACAAGCCAATCTTCCGGTACACGAATTTCAACACCACCCATGAGCGCAAAGATGTCGATGACAGCCTCTCCCTCTATGGATGCGTCCCGCAAATCGATTTCAAGTCCGCCCATAATTGCTGTAAACTCTCCGCCTTTAAAATTTTCCGAATTATTAATACGTTTAAAACCACCCAAGATGGCAATGGCTTTGATGTAGTTATTTGCGTCGTTGCTCTCAGCGAATGGAGGAGTTGTCCCTCTCCGGGAGAATGAATTCTCAGCAAACGGAGGAGTTATCCCTCTCCGGGAAAATAGACTCTTAACGATCATCATCATTCCAACGAAGATAAGAATCAGCGGCCAGTAATCCCATAAACTAAAATGAATGAAGTAAAGCCGATCCAGGAGCATTGCGGTGCCGATAAATGTCAGGATGATTCCCCACACTCGTCCGGAACCATGTTGACATTGGATGAGATAAGCAATTCCAACAACGATAAGAATCGCCGGCCATAAACGCAGATACTCATGCGGGTCAATGATGTCCATATTTCCCAGGAGGAAGAGAACACCGATGATAATGATTCCCAATCCCAGTACTAATCGAGGCGCGAAAAAGGAATTATGTCTAGTGTCCATTGCAGTGATCCTTTGCAAATCTAAAATGTGAAGGGCAGGCAGATTTCCACAACATGCCTATACCAACACCGATNNGGCAATAATAATTATTGGCCAGTAATGCCAAACCGGTCCGGCATTAAAAATATCGAATTTATCCAGCATCAATGCAATACCGGCGATTAATAAGAAAAGTCCGACACCGAGATGGCCATAGGAATGTCGTTTATCATGTTCCATAAAATTCTCCTTATGTAAATGTATTCTATGCAATGATACACGAGAATCTTATGAAAGTTACAGTGATTTCGGTGAATGGTGAGATGAAATCGGTGAGTGGCGTGTAAAAAACCTCACAGGCGATAGTAACCTGTGAGGTCTCAGAATTATCAGAAGAAATATCGTACACCAAATCTGAAATCAAATTCAAATTGTGAAGTCGGCTTAAAGTATAACGTCGGCACAAGCTGTAAGAATACATCAAGGGAGGATTTGTGTGGCCACCATGCTATCCCTAAAATACCGCGTGCTCCCATGATATTCGTACCACTGCTGACTCCGAAAATGCCGCCGAGTCCATAGAATAATGGAAAATATTCATGTGATCGGAAGACGTGTGAATGCCAAACATACTCTGCGCTCAGTGCAGTTCCTTGTGTCGATGAGAGCGATGGATATCCGATACCTAATTGAATGGCACCTGAGTTGGTAACCCAACCTTTGACACTGATACCGGTAGGTTCGCCGATCGTCAGTCCCAGACCGAGTCCATGGCCTTGTGCAAGACCTACGTGTGCAAGAAGCACCAAAAGTATACTGAAAAAGAGAATTCGTTTAATCATAGTGGTTCCTTTAAGTTGTAATGATAGAGTAAAATGAAATGTCATTGTGCTTCGTTCNNCGTTGAGAATGAAGATATATCTAAAGTACTAAGAAAGTATGTGAACGGGAACGTTTTCTCTAAAATATTTTATTGAGGAGCAGGCATCCCAAACTGCGACCATTCTTCGCGAGATGGTCCATAGACCCCAGGAACTTTCAATCCAGCTTGCCGCATGAGCACAGTCATTTGCGCACGATGGTGGATCTGGTGTTTCACAAGTGAACCAAGTGTTGCAGCACGCGTCCATTTTTCGCCATACATGTCGATCAGTTCTAGGAGCATTGCATCGTTCCATTTTTCTTTTACTTCGGATGCAACGGAAGCTCCTGCTTTTTCGTACGCCGCAACAATGTCTGCAGCGTTCATTGGAGCCGAGGAATGTTCCGGCGGAGCGATAATCTTTAAGCCGGCCTTTTCACCCATTTCACCAAGCGAAATGACAATGTGCCATGCTAAAAAACCGAGCGAGCGGCTGTCTGGCGCTACTTTCTGGTCGAGTGACTTGTCATTAAGGTTCTTGAAAACTTTTAGTGTTGCTTCGCTTTCATAACTCCAATCATTAAGAAAATCTTGAATGGCACGGTACATGAGTTTTTCCTTTCTTCTGTAATTATAAAATTACATTTACTTTTTTCAAGTCTTCGAGTATGTCTGGACGTATGGGAATACCATCCCGAAGATTGGCTTCCCGGTTCTTCCAGCTTTGATCTCCAGGAAAGAATATATCGATCGTCGGTTCTGTTTTATGCATCCATTGATACATCTTTTCAATGCTTGCAGATAAAGATTCAATATCTTCAATTGCCTGCACATCAATCGCAATAAAGAGTTTTGAAGAATTCGGATCCAAACCGGAGGGGTCAGCCTCTCCGATTTCATAGGAAAGCATACTCCCAGAGAGGGCACCGGTCAGCAGTTCCATCATAATGGCAAGTCCAGCACCTTTGTGCTCTCCAAATGGAAGAATCCGTTTGCTGGTCAACATTGCTCGTGGATCGGTAGTTGGTTGCCCTTCTTTATCCAATCCCCAACCAAGAGGCGTTGGTTTCCCTTCGTGCAGATAAGTCACCATTTTTCCAATCGCTGCTTGGCTCATCGCCATATCTAGCACAACAGGATTTTTTCCTTTCCGAGGAACGCCTATGGCAATTGGATTATTACCAAGGAGCGGTTGAGCTGATCCCCACGCAACCATGTTTGTAATCGCATTGGTCATACAAATACCGATTGTTCCGGCCTGTGCTGCACGAAAAGCATAAGCGAATCCGCGTCCCCAGTGAGTGACATTCTTCGCAAGACAAGTACCAATTCCGAATTTCTTCGCCCGCTCGATTGCGTGTGTCATTGCTTCAACACAAATAAACCGGCCAGGTCCATTATCACCATCAAGAACACAAACGGCGTTGAAATCACGGACGATTCTAATATTCGGATTTGCCGATGATCTCCCCTCTCGAATTCCTGTAATGAGTCCGGGTAGCATCCTTATACCATGAGAAGCAACACCCATCAAATCCGATTCTGCCATCACCTCCGCTTCAACGTTTGCAATGTGTGCGGGCACGCCAATGTATTCCAATGCCTTGCGAATCACAGTAATGAGATCGGAGTGGGTAATGCGGATTTCGTTTTTCATTCTCTCCATACGTTACCTTGCAATTCGATGTCTGTCAATCTAGTATTCCACGGAACAAAGAGCCACTGCGCCTTTTGTTATATGGTGATAACTTATTTCTTCATCGTATTCAAAATCTTCTCCATCTCATCCATCACGCGGTTCATTCTCTTCATCGTTAACTCGAACGGCGCGGAGGTTGTCATATCGACACCGGCTTTTTTTAATAATGGAATTGGATAATCAGAGCCGCCGGAAGAGAGGGATTCGATATACTCTTTTGTCGCGACTTTATCGCCGGCAAGTGTACGTTCTGATAATGCCGCCGATGCTGTATATGCTGTTGCGTATTGATAAACATAGAAGTTGTAATAGAAGTGCGGAATATACATCCACTCCGATTTTATTTCGTCATCAATGATGCAGATATTCTTGTCATGCCCGTAATATTTTTTGACGATTTCTTCATAGACTTGGTTTAGCACATCCCCAGTGAGTGGTTCGCCCTTTTCTGCCATTTCGTGAATGCGCAGTTCAAACTCCGCGAACTGCGTTTGTCTAAAGACAGTTCCCTTGATGCCCTCGAGATAACTGCCGAGGAGCGACAGACGTACTTTATCATCTTTGATAGTCTTTAGCATGTAATCAATCAACAACGCTTCGTTAAATGTGGAAGCGACTTCCGCAACGAAGATCGGATAATCTGAAGTCGCATATGGCTGGTGCGTGTTTGAAAGATAGCTGTGCATCGTGTGTCCCAACTCGTGCGCAATGGTGCTCATGTCGTCATACTTGCCATTGTAATTGAGCAGGATGTACGGGTGCACGTCGTATGCCGAACCGTTAGAATATGCGCCAGAGCGTTTCCCTTCGGTTGGATAGACGTCAAGCCATCGTTCGTTGAATGCTCTCTTGATAATAGAAACATAATCATCACCAAGTGGTTGAAGCGCAGTCAGGATATGTTTCTGCGATTCCTCGATGTTGTATTTCAAATCAACGTTGGCAAGCAGGGGTGCATAGAGGTCATAATAATGCAATTGATCTACACCAAGAATTCTTTGTCGCAGTTTCAAATAGCGATGGAAGGTGCTNNCATCGAGTGCACTTTCAAGACACGAATTGTATCTCCTTGCATTCTTATAGAAGAGGTCTTTCTTCACTTGCGCATTCAACTCTGTGCCATAGGTGCGCCGGTAATCATGTAACTTACCCATGAACACAGCAAATACTTTCTTTCTATCTTCTCGATTTGGAGAAGTGCGTTGAAGACTGAAACCAGCTTGATCTAACTTCACCGTTTTCCCATCGCTCAGTGTTATTTCGGGATAGGGGAAATCTGCATTGGCGAAAATGCCGTAAATGCTGGATGGTGCATCCGACATTAATCCGGCATCTGCGATAATCTTCTCTTCACCCTCAGTGCCTGTGTGAGCTTTGCGGCGAAGTATGTCATCCAAATAATGTCGATAAATTTCAAGTTTCTTTTCACTCTTCAAGAATTCCTGTACTCGTGCTTGATCGATCTTCAGAATCTCCGGTTCGATGAATGCGGTCTTAGCTCCAAAAGCGGCACCGAGCTGGCTCATCTCTTGCTGCAATCCCAAATATGATTGCACACGCGTGTCTTGATCCAAACTCAAACTGGCATAGGTATAGAGCCGCGCAAATTCTTTATTGAGATTTGTAACGAGGTCGAGACATTCCAATAACTTCTGTGTGGATGAACCGAGTGTGCCCTGATATTTTTCGACCATTGGCAGTTCTTTGATAAGCTTCTGTTTCGCTTCTTTCCATGCTGCATCGGATGGATAGATGTCGGTGAGACTCCATGTATACTGATCTGGAATTTTATTGCGGTCGTGTTCCTGTGCCGACATCGTATCAGAAGCAGAAGTTTGAATTGAGTAGCTACTACATCGAGAGTTGTTCATCATTCATAATGTACGTTTTGGAAAGAATGGAGGCAACAGACGAATATGGAAAATATTGGAATAAATATGTCATGCACATACCATAATGTATTAGCCAAAAGAAATACATTGTTCGAGGGATTATCTAACGGGTGGGATTAAAAAATGCGCGTTGATTTACCAGCCCATTCTCAACAGGAATAAGAATGTAAAAGTCCCGCCGTTTCGTAAAAAGTTTTCTATAATAAGGTTATTAGAAGATTTTAATTAAATAACTATTGACTTTTGATAAAAATACCTTATATTATAAGGTGGTTGCACTAAGCAACAATATATAGTAAAGTTTTAGTCAGGCGGATCATGAAAAAAATCGAAGCAATAATCAGTCCCGGTAAACTGGAAGATGTTCGCGAGGCGCTGTCGAGTGCCGGAATCCAGGGAATTACGGTAACGGAAGTGCGTGATTTTAATAAGCAAAAGGAACATAAAGAAATTTATCGCGGCAGTGAATATAATGTCTCATACCTTATAAGATTCAAGTTGGAAGCGATAGTCCCGCAGCATCTGGCACCAAAAGCAGTTGCGATTATTGTAAAGAGTGGACAATCGGGGAAAAAGGAACACGATAAAATCTTCGTTTCATCTGTCAATGATGTCAGCCAAGTCTATCTAAACGGACCAGGGGAATCCGTTTGATGGACCAAAAGCGTAAACAATAATTTAACAAACACACATAAAGAGAGGTTATTCATGAAGAATTTTATCACGACGATGGCATCATTTATTGCCATCAGTTTTTCTACAGGGATTCGTGCGGCTCAACCTACTGAAGCATATCATCGATGCTGATGCAGCCCGGTTATCAATCGGAAGAATCTATGTTTTTTATTAAAATCAATAAATCAAAGAAAACCTTACAGTTAAGAGGAGAAACAATATGAAATCGATTCAAAAGACTACCCTTACAATGCTTGTATTTTTCATGATGACAAGCTCGCTTATCTATGCTACACCATCAACCATTATCTGGATTCCCTCTGTGGATTTCCAAGGATATAAATCGTTTCATCTTGGCATCGATAATTATGCATACGATTTTAAGAGCGGCAAGCCGGGCAGTGGGACAGCATTCCCAACAGATCTCGGATTAACTGTCGGAGTGTTGCCTGATTCCATTGTGCAAGCGGAAATCGGCTTCGATTATATGACGCCACAACATTCGCCATTCTTGCTGAACGCGAAGGTCGGCTTTCCGGAGGGGGCACTCACCGACTGGTCCCCCGCGATCGCCGTTGGAGGATTTGGTTTCGGGTTTCTGAAAAATTTTACGGACTATAATATTGCCTATGGAATGGTAAGCAGGACATTTCCGATTTTAGGGCGACTTGAAGTAGGATACTTTTCTGGGAACAAGAAACTGTTGGTCGATCTTTCAACCGGAAAAGCGGATAACTCCGGAGTCTTGCTTTCATGGGACAGAATGATCCCCGAAATTAGCGATAATCTCTGGCTTGCAGTCGATTATCAAGGGACCAAAAGCAGCTTTGGCGCATTAAGCTACGGCATAGCATGGTCATTCTCAAAAAACGTGAGCGTTATTTTTGCGCGGGATGTTTTCAATGCTGATATCCCAAGCACATTTACGATGCAATTGGACATCAATATATAGTTGGATATGCTTTCACTGAAAGTATAAAACGAAAAACAATAGCATCAT
>PLMS01000078.1 GCA_003142575.1 Ignavibacteriota bacterium | reverse complement strand
GAAGATTCGAAACGCAGACTTTGATGTTCTGGTACTTGATCTCTCGATGCCGAAGCTTGATGGGCTTGAGACGATAAGAAGAATCAAGTCTGAAAAACCTGATATGGCCATTCTTGTGTTGAGCATGAATCCGGAAGAAGTGTTTGGGATTCGTGCGTTGAACCTTGGTGCCTCCGGATATCTTTCGAAAGACATAGCGCTTGAACAGCTTATTCAGGCAATTCGGCGTGTAGCATCGGGAAAGGTCTATATTTCACAATTGCTTGCAGAATCAATCGCACAAAGTGTAAGTCGAGGATCGCCAAAACTTCCGCATGAACATCTTTCCGATCGCGAATATCAAATCATGTTGATGATCGCAAAAGGTAAATCCTTGAAAGCCATCGGAGTAGAACTCTCGGTGAGTGTCAAAACAGTGAGCACGCATCGGACTCATATTTTGCAGAAAATGGGCATGGAGAACAATGCACAAATTGTAACGTACGCTCTCCAAAATGGTTTGACGACATAGCTCTTTCTGGAGATCACAATTTTTCAGCATTCTGAAGATACTTTCGTCGATTCAGTGGGGCATATGATTGCATAGGTGAGATTGTTCGTCTTCTCTTGTAGGAAATTCTGACAATTTATTTGTTGAGGCGTTACCATCTTTTTTCTTTCCACATCAATGTTTTTTTACTCTTCCTTTTATCCGTAGTCAGAAATTTGTACCATTACGTGATTCTTCATCTTGAGCTAGTCAATTCTGTCCAAAAAGAGGAATATTAATATTCAATAGTTAGCACTTATCGCAATTTTGGGTGCGATTTCCATTACACCTGATTTCACTCGTAGGATTCATCTGAGGTAGGTTAAACCTTATAGAAGAATCAGATTTTTACTGATGTTATCGCTTGCTACTATTGCGCAAATTAAACACGCATATGGCGATAAGAATAGTTCTTAGGAGATTATTACGTTGGAAAAGAGAATCTTGTTGAAAATAAATAAAATCATTAAAGATTCTGTTTTTCAACAGCACAATAGTATTCTCTTGTCAGCGAGAAACGGAAGTTGTTTTACAGACCAATGATAGATTAGTATCACACGAGAGTAACGACGAGGTTTGAAGTACCATATGATAATAGAAGGAGCATACCGATGACAACTACAATGGATGTAAGGACACAGAAGGGAGTGAAAGCTCAGACGGAAGAGCTTCTTCAACTTGTGAGTTTTACGATTGGGCAAGAGGAGTTCGGATTGGATATCCAAAGCATTCAAGAAATCAATCGAATGGTAGAGATTACGAGAGTGCCGAATTCGCCGGATTTTGTCACAGGTGTTATTAATCTCCGTGGAAAAGTTATTCCTATCATTGATTTGCGAAAGCGTTTTGGATTCCCCCCCAAAGAAAGCGACAAAAATACGCGTATTATTGTCGTCGAATTAGGCGACATGGTCGTCGGCTTTGTTGTGGATACAGTACGTGAGGTGATACGGATTCCCAAAAACATAACAGAACCACCACCTGCTATTATTGCTGGTATCGGATCAGAGTATATCGTATCTGTCGCAAAACTGGAGAATCGTTTGCTGATTCTTTTAGATCTCGAACGACTTCTTCGGGATAAGGAGAAACAACAGCTTGAGTTGACAAAATGAGTTGAGATGCTGAAAGATTACTTGTGGGCAACTCATGATAAATAAATTGAGAAAGGTTTTTTTAAAAAGTAAGTCCTATGAATGAACAGACGAACAATCTTATCTGTCTTCTGCTAACAGATCCCGACCCTGATGTCCGACGTAGAGCTGCAGAAGACCTATCCGGATGTGATGACCGGAATGCTCTTGCAGTCCTTTCCACAGCCTTGGAGGATGAAAACAGAGGAGTCGAGGATGCTGTCTCGCGTGCACTTCTCAGCATCGGAGGAGTGGCTACTGCTCGTGCGATTGTCCACCATATCGGGGATGAGAATATCACCTCTCGAAACCTCGCTGCAAAATTGCTCGTCCAATTGCGAGAAGCTTCTGTTCACGCACTTGTTCCATATTTGAGAGATGTTGACAAGGACATTCGCAAATTAGCAGTGGATATTCTTGGCGAGATCAAGAGCAAGGAACCAATTTATTACCTCTTACCGCTCTTGAGAGATCCAGATCAGAATGTTCTTGTTGCAACCATTGAGGCCATCGGTAATATCGGTAGCCGTGAAGCGGTCAAACCAATTTTCAATACGTTCGAGCATTATCCATTCACCCGCATCATCGCAATCGAAGCGCTCGGAAAAATTGGCGGCGATTCTGTCCGTGAATACCTCGAGAGCAAATATCGGGATGCAATCAACGCCGGCAACGCGGAGGAAATATATCTCTTCGCGTTGCTCGACGCTTTAGGAATTGTAGGAGATGCTGATACACTCGAAGTACTTCTAGCAAATTATGAAGCGATCAAAGATCCACTTCGGGATGTACTGCTGCACGAAGCAGTGTTAATCATCGAACGATGTAATCTAGAATATCAATTAGATGACAAAATGCGAAATGACTTGCTGCATGCTTTGCACAATGATAATCATCAAATTCAACTGAGTGCCGCAAAGGGACTTATTCAATTTAAGGATCCTGTTGTAACGAAAGAACTGCTTCTTTCTCTTGGGATTTCCGAAGAGATGGATTGTGTCATTGTAGCGCAGATGCGCCGGTCCGACCACGTGTATTTCAAATAGCAGTCGAGTGCCTCGAAGCAGGAGTAACATGTGGAAAAATACAAATCATGATGCTGCTCGGTGAACTTGCAAGCGAATTTGTACGTTCTCTTAAGGGTTTTCGCGGATACAGGATTGATGACAGTGAATTGGAACGGGCATTTGATATAACCTCAGAAGCTTGGTACGAAGCGAATCAAGAAGATCGGGAAATTATTGCGGACACACTCTTTCGAATCAACTGTGATCGTGCTGCTGTATTTCTTCAAAGCGTTATGGTTGACATGGATCCTTGGTCTCGTGTGCATATGATCGAACAGCTTGTCACTATGCCAACACGTCGTGCTTTAGAATGTATCGCTCGATTTGTCGAAGACGAAAACGAGATGGTGCGGGAAGCCGCTCTTATGGCGCTCCAAGCTGCTGGAATTCCAGTGGAAGCGATTACACCAACCAACAGAAATGAGTCACTTGATCGTGGAACACCTTAAACGTGTTTGAACAGGCCCAAGATAGAATCCGAGTTGACTTCGCTCCAAAGCTTTCTGAAGAAACCTTCGTTATGCTGAGGGACTTCATTTATTCGAAAACAGGTATTTTTTTCCCTGAGAAGAAGAAGTATTTGATCGAGGGAAGACTTGTAAAACGCCTGCAAGTACTCAAGCTCGGACATTTTGAGGATTATCTTCAACTGTTGAAATATGATCAACTAAGACAAAACGAGTTCGAGTTCCTATGCAATACCATTACGATCAACGAAACCTCTTTCTTTCGGAACGATGCGCAGACCGATGCATTTCAAAAGAAATTTGCTGAGGAAGTCATCGAAGCAAAGAAGGCATATAATAATCGAACACTGAGAATATGGAGTGCAGCATGTTCTTCCGGGGAAGAGCCTTATTCATTAGCTATGTTGTATCTCGAACATCTCAAACCTCGGTATCCGGAGTTACGTATCGAAATCATCGGCACAGATATCAATACAGCAGTGCTCGACATGGCACACAAAGCAGAATACAATCAATATGCAATCCGCAGTATGCCGAAACTATATTTGAATAAATATTTTGACCAATCCAACGGCGTCTATCGATTGCGGCAAGAAGTGAAAGAACTGGTTCGTTTCGAATACATTAATTTGATAGATCGGGAAAAGATGCGGCACATGATGCACTTCGATTTCATTTTTTGCGCAAATGTTCTCATTTACTTTGATGAGAAGGCAAAAATCCAGGTTGTTGGAGATCTGTTCAACAGCCTCAATCGGGGCGGATATCTCTTTATAGGTTTCTCGGAAATGTTACACAGGATTTCAACCGCTTTTAAACTGGTGAGCATTCCTAAGACGACCGCTTACAAGAAGGAGTAGTAGAGTATGGAAAAAGTAGTTCTCGTTGTAGACGATTCAGCGACAGTGAGGAAGTTTGTTGCCGCATCGTTGAATATGAAAGGATTTCGGGTGGTTACGGCGGGAGACGGGATAGAAGCGCTGGAGCGAATGCCGTCAGAAAAATTCGATCTCATCATCACCGATCTCAATATGCCAGATATGGACGGATATGAATTCATCCGTACACTTCGAGAAACGCCCGAGTATCAGGATATCCCGATTATCGTTCTCTCTTCGATGACCGATTTGAAGGATAAAGACCTTGCATTGGAAAGTGGAGCGCTAGCATTTTTAGAAAAACCGCTCAGCACGGAAGCCATACAACGAGAAGTCTTTCGATTTGTCCATAAAACAATTCCACATACAGGGTGAGCATAGGAAATATCCTATTAGCAAATCGTTCCTTTGCCGATACTTATTGTGCATGCAAAATTGCACTTTGATACAGAAAAAAGATAAATGACATGAAGACAAGAAAAATAAAAATTAACAATAAAACTATAAGAGGATAGTACCATGGCATCAATAAAGATTCTCATTGTGGATGATTCGATCACCATACGACGCATTATCACGAATGCGTTAAAGACTGTGGGTTTTACAGATACGATTGAAGCCTCAAATGGAAAAGAGGCACTTGAAAAGCTTCCAAACGGCAAAGTGGATTTTATTATTACCGACTGGAACATGCCCGAAATGAACGGATTGGATTTTATCAAAATTGTTCGATCGAATCCATTGTATTCATCCATGCCGATTCTCATGATCACCACCCGCGGAACCGAGCATGATGTCGTAGAGGCACTTCAGGCAAAAGTTAATAGTTACATTATGAAACCATTCACGCCGCAGGAATTGAAAGAAAAGATCGAAGGTATTCTCAAGACCGTTCAAGTTAGTACGGAATAGAACGGAATGAAAAATCGTTCTTACAATACTATGATCCTGAGAGGATAGAGTTATGAACCAACAGGAAGTTGAAAAAGTTCTACAAAAAGCCGCTGAAATGAAAGTATTCTGTGAATACGGTCAGCGCACTATTCCGGTTCTCGATGAAATCGCTGGTTTTCTGAATGAAATTAGTCCAGCTATTGAAGATCTCAAAGCAGTGTTGGAAGTGGCGATGACGAATATCCCCAAAGCTGCCGGTCAACTCGGACGTGTGACGGAAGCGACGGAACAAGCGTCTACCCAAATATTAAATACGTTGGATAAAATGGTGACAACACTTGACCAAGTGATCACTTCTGTGTCTTCGGGCATGATAGCATCCGATCTTGGTGTTGCGACAAATAAAATGGCAGGAATCGTGAAGACATTGGTCGAGAAATCGGGTTGGGATGCGGACATTGTAGAACTTGCTGAAGCGTGGGCAGCGCACCTTCGCAGTATGAAAATGAGCGGTCCGACAAGCAACCTCGAACGATTGCTGAAGGACCTTCAGGATGATTGCACAGAAATTATGATGGCACTTCAAGTGCAGGATATCACTCAGCAGCACATTGGTACTGTCATGGGTACGATCCAGGCAATTGCTGAAGAGCTGCGAAAGCTTACCACCGGATTCTTCAGCGTTCCAGCAGTTCAGCCACTCTCCATCAATCTCCCACTTCCGAATGATCCGGAAGTCGTAGGTGAGATAGAGCGGAAGAAGATGGTTGAGTCCTTGTTAAGTAAGGCACGTGCAGGACAATTATAAACGTGGAATGTGAGAATCTGAACGGTTAAAAAAACAAATTATTAAGGTGTAGTATAAAACAAAAGGTGAAAGTATGCTAGATGAAAATAAAGTGAATGAGGATGCAGGGACAACAGAAAGTGTAATTACTGCTCTCCAGAAGGTTATTACGTTGCTCGACCGCATCAAGAATGCAATTGAAGACAGCTCGAGCAAGATTCCTAATGCATCGGTTCAATTGAACACTGTAACAGAAGCGACGGAACTTGCTACGGTGGAAATTCTCGACGTTCTCGATCAGATGGGAACCAAGATTCATATGGTTGAGAATGGCTTAAAAGAATTCGATGGAAAAGGAATTCCCGAACGTCAACTATTAATGCTTACAGGTATCAGACAAACCCTATCAGAGTTGAAGGAGAATACCAGCAACATCACGGTAGCTTTACAGGTGCAGGATATTACAGCACAAAAAATTGGTGCAGCAAACCATCTGATAGAGTCTGTTCGCAGAGAATTGCTGAACGAGTTGAACTTTTTTGAAACTGCGAAGTTGAAGACCGACGAGGCGAGACGTCATGTTGAGGAAGAGAAAGCCGGTCCCAAATCATTCGATGTGAATGCTTCGTACATGAAAACGCCCGAACATCAAACAAAGATCGACGAAGTCGTAACAGCGTGGAAAGAAAATGAAAAAAGTAGTTGAAGGAAGTATATTGGCGGTATGCTATAATAATGGAATGATGATCTATGGACAATGAACAGACTGCACCTGGTTTTGATGAAGAGATGCGGGAAATATTCGAAAGCTATCTTGTTGAAGCAAGAGAAATTCTCGATCACTTGAGTCAGGATCTGCTTGCGCTGGAAAAAGCTCCATCGGACGTGAATGTGCTGAACAATATTTTTAGAGCAATGCACACACTGAAAGGGACATCGTCGTTTCTTGGATTCAGCCAAATTGCTGAATTGGCACATACCAGTGAAGATCTGTTGAATAAGCTTCGGAAAGGCGACTGTGCTGCCACGAGTGAAATAATTGATGTGCTTATAGACGTTCATAAGACCGCGGGTGTGCTCTTACAGCGGATTGAAAGTCGAAATCTGCATCCTATAGAAATGGAAGGTATTCTAGAAAAATTACGGAGAGGGATGCAACAGCAGTCTGCGCCGGTTCAAGTTCAAGCTGCAGCACCATCAATCATAGAATCAATTGTGCATGGCGCTGAACTGGCTGAGGCTCAGCCTCAACATGCAGTTGATACAACCATCCGTGTTGATGTTGGCAGACTTGACGATTTGATGAATCTTGTCGGAGAGCTTGTCCTTGCTCGCAATCGCCTTTCACAGGCTGCACATTCCTTGACGGAAAAATATGAACGTTTAGATATGTCGAAGCAGATTGCTGACGTCAGTAGTCAGATTGATTTTGTGACAACAGAACTTCAAATGGCGGTCATGAAAACACGGATGGTTCCTATAGAAAAAGTGTTTAGCGGACTTCCGCTTGTTGCCCGAGAGGTTATGCGCACGATAGGAAAAGAAGTAGACCTCCAAATCTATGGAAAAGAAACTGAACTGGATAAATCCATTATAGAGGAATTAAAAGATCCACTCATTCACATGATTCGTAATGCTGTCGATCATGGTATCGAATCTCCTGAAGAAAGAAAGAGCAAAGGGAAGCCGGCGCAAGGAATAGTTGTCGTCAACGCAGAGCGTGATGGAAATTACATTCTGATCACCATGGAAGACGATGGTCGAGGTATTGACATTGAGAAAACAAAAAGGAAAGCGATCGAAAAGGGGTTAATTTCGGAAATTGAAGCTGCAGAAATGTCAAAATCCGATGCTCTCAATTTAATTTTCATTCCAGGATTTAGTATGAAGCAAGAAATTACAAATGTGTCGGGGAGAGGGGTTGGAATGGATGTTGTCAAAACTAACATCGCAAAATTAAAAGGTATCGTCGAAATCGATTCCAATTTAGGAATAGGAACAATCATCACTTTGAAGGTACCTTTGACACTTGCGATCATCCAAGGTCTCCTCTTGAAAGTGGTTGACGAGATATTTGCTGTTCCGTTAAGTGCAGTACTCGAAATCGTTCGGATTACTCCCGAAGAAATCTACAGCATTCAAGGACGTGAAGTTATACGAGTGCGTGATACAATTCTGCCGCTCGCAAGAATGTCCGACATCATTGGAAAAAATCTAACTGTTCAACAGTCAGCTGTTTCATATGTTGTGATAGTCGGTTGGGCAGAAAAAAGAATTGGACTTCTCGTCGATTCTCTCCAGGGACAAAAAGAGGTGGTCATTAAGACATTGGGCAATTACCTCGGTGATGTTCCTGGTATTGCGGGTTCTACGATTCTTGGAGACGGGAGTGTTATTTTAGTTATCGATGTAGGTCGATTTATCGAATTGGTTGCCCATCATTTTGGGAAGGTAGCATGAGTAAGGGAGGTATTCTGATGCCGTCAGAAGAAAATATGGTGAAAGTTATTGTGATTGATGATTCCGCATTCATGCGGAAATCGCTGACGCTCATGCTCGAATCAGATCCTGAAATTCGTGTTATTGGGACTGCCCGCGATGGGAACGAAGGAATAGAAAAGATCAGCACCTTGAAACCGGACATTGTTACACTGGATATTGATATGCCCGGGATGGATGGACTCACTGCACTCAAAATTATTATGGACCAAATGCCGGTGCCGGTGCTTATGGTGAGTTCATTGACGACAGAGAGTGCACAAGCGACCATGCAGGCACTTGACTTAGGAGCTGTTGATTTTATTCCCAAAGATTTGTCATATATCTCGATCAATATCAGAAATATCAAAGACGAACTCGTCGAGAAAGTAAAACAAATTGCACGGAGCCGTTTAGTGCAAACACGATTTCGTATGAGGAGACTGGTACAGTCTTCACACAGTAAAACAGTTCAAAACAAACCCAAACCAAAGAATATTAGTTTCGAAAGTGTGGTATTGAAATTTAATGCTGTAGTACTTGGTGTGTCGACCGGTGGACCGCAAGCGCTGCTTAATATTATTCCACAACTTCCCGAACATTTTCCCTTAGGTGTCGGTATTGTTCAGCATATGCCACCTCATTTTACCAGAACATTGGCAGAAAGGTTGAATAGTATCAGTAAGGTTCATGTAAAAGAAGCGGAGCATGGGGAAGCATTTGAGCCCGGAAAAGTTCTGATTGCTCCCGGTGGAAAACAAATGGCGTTTTGTAATAACGGTTCTCGTGTAACAATAGAAATCTCAGACGGACCAGCGGACATCGTATATCGGCCTTCAGTAAATATCATGATGACATCTGCTGCTGCGGCATTTCAAGGTCCGTTGCTTGGTATTATTATGACCGGCATGGGAAAAGATGGGATCGAAGGACTGCAGCACATCAGATCGAAAGGCGGATATGTAATCGGTCAAGATGAAGAGAGCTGTGTAGTGTATGGTATGCCTCGGGCAGCACATGAAGAAGGTCTTGTGGATTCTATGCTATCGCTCGATAATATAGCAGTAGCACTCGAACGATTGTCACAAGCATGGTCAAAAGCACGCATTCCTATTGGAAGAGAGGAAGTTCTATAATGGAATGTACAATTACTGAAAGTCGGAAAGAAGACATCCAAAGTATGCGAAACCAACTTGCATCTCATCAAAATACTACGGACATGACTGTTGAGGCTGTCTCTAATGAATTAGAAGCACTGTCGTATTCTATATCTCACGATTTGCGCGCACCGTTGCGTGCAATCCGAAACAATTGTGAGTGGCTCAGTCAACGACATGCGGCGAATTTCGATACGAAAGAGTCTACCCTGTTACAGCAGATTACAGAAAGTTCCGAACAAATGGAGAAACTGCTTGACGGGTTGCTCGCATTTTCAAAATTGGTTAAGTCTGATCCCCAACATTCTTTTGTTGATATGACAGTGATAGCACAAAAGGTGATCGACGAATTACTGGAATGTGAAACTGCACCATCCTCTTACGCGATAACACTTCACCCATTACTTCCGGCATATGGAGATGCAACGTTCATTCATCAAGTATGGTACAATCTTCTTTCAAATGCAATCAAGTATACACATTATCGAGAGAAGAGAGAAGTGGAAATCGATTCATATTTGTATGATGGAGAAATAGTGTATTGCGTACATGATAATGGAGTTGGGTTTGATATGAAATATGTCGATCGTCTTTTTGGCGTATTTCACCGATTGCACGAGATAGAAGAATTTGAAGGAACAGGAGTTGGTCTGGCCATTGTCAAGCGGATTATCCAAAGACATGGCGGACGTGTGTGGGCTGAAGGAAAAGTGGATAATGGTGCCCGGTTTTATTTTACACTTCCAAAGACATAGGAAAACAATAAGCGAAAAAATAGGTCAAACGCTATGACACAACAAGCTGAAATTCTAAATATTCTGATTCTGGAAGACATTCCCATCGATGCTGAAATGATCGATCGAGAACTTCGGAACGCAAACATCGAACATACCACACGCCGAGTTGCTTCCAAGAGTAAATTCTTAAAGGAGCTTGATGCATCTTCTCCGGACGTAGTGCTTGCAGATTATTCATTGCCTCAGTTCAGTGGTCTAGAGGCGCTGAAGATTGTTCGTGAAAGGGGGACAAAGATTCCATTTATTCTCGTTACTGGAATGAAGAATGAAGAAATAGCAGTGGAATGTCTCAAAGAAGGCGCCGATGACTACATTCTGAAATCGAGTCTTCGCCGGTTACCCGGTGCTATCCAGAATGCTCTTGAAAAGCGGAGAGCAGAGTGGGAAAACGAGCGATTGGAAGAAGAGCTCGAACGGTCTCAGAAACAAATAATCACAATTTTTGATAGTATTACTGATGCATTTTTCGCAGTGAATAAATCATGGGATGTAAAGTATCTGAATCCGCGATCTGATGTCTTCTTGGTAAAAGTGAACAAACGACGTGAAGATCTCTGGGGCAAGAATTGGTGGAACGAATTTCCTGCTCCGAAAGATTCTGTGGCATATAAAGCGTTGCATCGTGCGATGTCAGAACATAAATTTGCTGAATTTGAAGAGTACTATTCTGCATTAGATTCATGGCTGCAAGTACGGGCATATCCTGCAGAAGATGGCCTTGCGATCTATATGCAAGATGTCACTGAGCGTAAACAAGCAGAAGAAAAAATTAGAGAACAAGCAAATTTGCTGGATATCGCACAGGATGCGATTGTTGTTCGAGACCTGGATGATCACATAATCTATTGGAACAATAGTGCAGAGAGAATTTATGGGTGGAAGCGGGATGAAGCCATAGCGAAAAATGCCTCCCAACTACTCCACACGGAAGCGGACAGTATACAACATGCATTGCTCGCTGTGAAAGATAAGGGTTCTTGGTTTGGTGAATTGAAGCAAATCACAAAGATGCAAAAGATCCTTGTTATGGAAAGCCGGTGGAGTCTTGTGCGGGATGAGTATGGACGGCCGAAATCAATCCTGACCATCAATACAGACATCACCGATAAGAAAAGTATAGAGCAGCAGTTCCTTCGTGCTCAACGGTTGGAAAGTGTGGGCACTATGGCAAGCGGACTTTTGCATGACCTTAATAATATTCTTACACCCATTATTCTGGCTGTTCCCTTTATGAAGGAGAAGCTCAAGGATGAAACGAGCCAAGATATTTTACGAACATTGGAAAGTTCGGTCAAGCGTGGAGAAGGCGTTGTAAGACAACTGATGTCATTTGTGCGAGGAGTGCAGGGCGAACATGTGACTCTTCAACTTAAGCATCTCTTGTGGGAATTGCTCAATTTCGTTTCAGAAACATTCCCACCTATGGTAAAAGTAAGAAGGCATTGTCCAAAAGGAATCTGGAATGTTGAGGGAGATGCAACGCAGTTATATCAGGTATTAATGAATCTTTCAATCAATGCCCGAGATGCTATGCCAAATGGCGGAACGCTTGCCATCGATTTGCAAAATGTTGTACTCAATGAACAGGAAGCAGGTTTGCATTTTAGAGCGGTACCGGGACCCTATGTTGTCCTCAGTGTAAAAGATGCAGGCACTGGAATTTCTCCAGAGATTATGAATCAAATATTCGATCCATTTTTTACTACAAAGGAACCGGGCAAAGGAACCGGCCTAGGCCTCTCATCAGTATTAACCATTGTAAAGAGCCATGGTGGTTTCATAGATGTCCATAGCGAACTCGGCAAAGGAACAGAGTTTAAAGTATTTCTCCCAGCCAAAGAAGAAAAAGTGAAGGAGCATGTTGCGAAAGGCAGCACCCTCCCGATGGGACATGGAGAAACCGTTCTTGTTGTCGATGATGAAAAAAGTCTGCAGGATCTTGTACGGGCTACGCTCGAAAGCAGAAAATTCAAAGTGATGACTGCGTATGACGGGCATGAAGCGATTTCGATCTATGAAAAAAATAAAAATCAGATCGATGTTGTGCTGCTTGATATGTTGATGCCCAATATGAATGGACTTACAACAATTTTCGCCCTCAGGAGAATAAATCCAAACATTAAAATCATCGGTATGAGCGGGAGCTTATTGGAAAATCTGCCGAGTGACATGAGTACTCTCGTACAAGAATTGCCATTTCTTCAGAAGCCGTTTGATTCGGAGGATATGGTGATGTTGGTGAACAACGAAATTTATGGTGTACCCAAAATTGCGGCAGTATACGATTAAAAATAAATAGTTGAATACTGTCAGATTTTCGGTTAAATAAGGTGTTACTATGGCTGTAAAAACAATATGGGATCAAAAACGGATCGGTGTTATTCGCAAGGTTACGACTTCAAACGCAACCGTTGCTCTTGATCCGCATCTATCAAGCCTCTCATTGCAACTAAATGGAAAAATATATCCTATCGGACAAATTGGTTCGTATGTGCTTGTGCCCGTTGGCAGACAGGTGCTATTGGGGATGGTGTCAGAATTCAGGAAAATGGAATATGGTGAAAATGGAAAGACCACTGCTCACTATGAGATGATCATCTCCCTCGTCGGTTCGGTGAAAAACGGTATCTTCGAGCGAGGAGTTTCTACTTTTCCAACGGCAGAAGCACCTGTGTATCTGCTGGAAGAAAAAGACCTTGCTATTGCTTTCTCGGTGTTCCAAAAGTTTGGATTTTCAACCGGTACGATGACACACTTTGAAAATGAGCGTGCTTATCTTGATCCAAATCGGTTTTTTGGAAAGCATCTTGCAATTATAGGAGCAAGCGGTTCCGGTAAATCATGCAGTGTTGCTTCAATCCTACAAAAGGTAATCGGTAATCCTGCGACGAAGGTCGTTATTTTGGATATTCACAATGAATATCGCAGTGCGTTCCCGAAAAACAGCCAATATTTAAATTTGACCGAACTCGAATTGCCGTTTTGGTTGATGACGTTTCAGGAAATGATGGAAGTATTTGTTGATCTTGCAGATGAGCACGCGGCGACCCACATCACCATTTTAAAAGAGTTGGTATTTCAGGCAAAACGTCTTCAAAATCCGGAATTAAAAAATGTTCTCACCATTGATACGCCTGTGTACTATGATTTTGCGAAGGTGCGTTCGAAGTTAGAAGCTCTCGAGACAGAGAAGGGCGGACCCTTTTATGGCAAGTTTGCCCGGTTTCTTGTACAGCTTGATACAAAACTGAACGATCCACGATATGATTTCATGTTCCGACCAAGACTATATATCCACTCTGAATCGTTCTCAGAATTACTGACAAAAATGTTTGGGCCGAATGGTGAATCAAAGGTAACGATCATGGATATGAGCGGTGTTCCGTTCGACATCGTCAACACCGTTGTTTCCCTTATGGCGAGACTCGCATTTGATTTTAATTTTTGGAATATTAATCGGCGCGAATGTCCGATTCTCCTAGTTTTTGAAGAAGCGCATAATTATCTATCTTCAAATGCCGGGGGCACGCAATCTGCAAGACGCACAGTCGAACGTATTGCGAAAGAAGGAAGAAAATATGGCGTAAGCTGTATGATCGTTAGTCAGAGGCCATCTGATATTTCTGAGACGATTCTGTCGCAATGTAACAATTTTGTAGTGATGCGTCTTACAAATCCGGTTGATCAGAATTATGTGCGTCAGCTTGTTGCGGACACGTTTCCCGGTCTGGAAAATCTTCTTCCTTCACTTCGTCAAGGAGAGGCATTGATAGTCGGTGATGCGGTTCCTATGCCGCTGCGAGTACAGATGGATCCTCCCAATCCAGAACCTGCGAGCGCGGATATAAAGTTTTTTGATAAATGGAAAATAAGTAATACGTCGACGAGCGTGAGCGACATTGTCAGACGATGGTGGTATCAAGAACGGTGCTAACATCATAGATGGAACATGCCAAGAAATGATACAGTGTGTAATCAAAATTAATTTAATGTCGTCGTAAAAATAAAGATAAATATTTTGAAACTGAAGAACAAGTGACGTCCTCAAATCAAAATAATCACGAAGAAGTCCGAACGGAAGCAAATTTTATCCTGAAGGTGGTTGATCAATGCATCAAAGCAGGACTTCTAGAAGAGGCGAAGGGACATCTCGATAAAGCACGGATTATCGATCCAACGAATGCATATATCTATGCATTCCAAGAGCGGATCGCTTTCTTGAAAGAAGAAGCAACGAAGAAGAATGCTGCGGTATCGAACCGTGGAGCGATGGAGGATGCAGCACGAGCAAGACTTGAAGAGGATCGCCGACGTGCAGAAGTGGAGCGGTTAAAGAAAGAATCCGATCAGCAGAAGCAACGTGAGGAATGGCAACAAAAAAAACTCGAAGCAGAAAAACGACATGAAGATGAATCGCTGAGTACTGCTGCGCGTCCAATACAAGAACCTGTTACTTCTCCAAAGAGTTCTGATAAGGCGTATTCTGTTCCTATGGAAACGCAACAGATGATCAAGACTGTCCATGCACAAAAACCTGCGCAAGCACCAATGCAGCAAAATGCAACGGCACCAGTACTGCAAAAGGTACCGGAAACTGCTCCTCATGTCGTGCAAACACAAAAAACAACCGAGCAAGCTCACGATATGTACAAACGAGTGTTGATGCTGGCATGGGCAGATGGTGCAGTCTCTCCGGAAGAACAGAGTCAGCTTCGAGATTTGCGAACAACTCTTCGCATTACAACGGAAGAGCACACAAAGCTCGAATTAGAGGCTAAAGAAGAATCCTATGCACATGCATTTACACTTGTTTGGACTTCCGGTATGAATGCAAAGGAACGCTCAGCGGTTATTAATGAACTTCGCTATAAGTACCAGATTTCACCGGAAGCACATTCGAGAATAGAATCAAAGGTCCTTGTGGAGTTTGGAGAGCATCAGGATAAACCTATGCTCTATGTTATAGATGACGATGAAAATACTCTGGGAATGATCGTACGGGTGCTTGAAGGTGGAGGGTTCACTGTACAGGCTTACAATACATCCGATGAAGCGCTCACCGGACTTAAAGTTGACATACCATCCTTGATAATTTCTGATATAAATCTTGAAACCTCGACAATCGGAGGTTTCTCGTTCTATGAGAAAGTCCGACAGTTACATCATCTTAGTCTTGTGCCATTCATTTTTCTGAGTGGGATGACAGATGAGGGCATGATACGATATGGGAAAGGGCTTGGAGCCGATGATTATCTGACAAAGCCATTTTCAGGTGATATGCTTATCGATACAGTCAAAGGAAAGCTGAAACGCTATAAACAAATGAAACACAACTGATGCTGTTTTTACTTCACTAGACAGGGTTTTAATATTATTCATTCTAAAAGGTGACTCTTGTTCGATCGAACCATTCTGTGCGACTCTCTATATAGGAATAGTCCGACGAAGAATCATTCAATTGCTGATAGCTATTGTTTGTGTGAAAATGCATATTTGCAGCGTATGAAATTGCAACGGAGCATAATTTTTATTGAAAAAGAGATATTGAGGCGGAAAGAGATTTTGCTGTTTATGGCACAATCATTATGATATTAAAGGAGCACAGCCATGATGGACATAATTAAAAAATCATTAACAGCTAGACTGATCGCAATATTTCTTCTTCCATTATTGGTGATTACTTTCTTTGGAATCATCTACTACTGGATCAATCAAAAGTCGGCTGGGCGTGATGCATCGGACAACAATGCCCGGTTGCTTTCGGAAACGCTTTCCTTCTCGGTTGGAGCTGGATTGAACGACGGAAATTTCGATCTCATTCAAACGTCCTTCAACTGGGCAAAGAAAGATCCTGCTGTTGCTTTTATATTGATCCTGGATGAATCCAACCAAACCATTGTTGAGCATAATCCGCGACAACTGAAATATGACATAACGACACTATTGCGCCAGGTAGAATTTGATGATGCAAAGGATATTGTCATGGAGTCGCGTCCGGTTGAATATAAGGGAAAGAAACTGGGAACTACGATTGTTGGCATCTCTATGGAGCCGGTCATGGCTGCGGTCTATAGACAAGTAGCTGTGTCTTCAATTATTAATTTAATCATCCTTGTATTGGGGATTATATGGGTTATTATGTATGCACGGGTTTTGGTAAAAGACATCAAAGCTGTACAAGTGAGTATCGATAATGCTGATCTGAACACACAGTTTAATACAACCCGAGAAGATGAGATGGGTCAACTCCAAAATTCCTTTGATCGGTTTGTGGGTTCCATACGTGACACATTGATTCGAGTATCCGAAACGGCAACATCGGTTGCGAGTGCAAGCGCACAAATTAGCTCTAGCACCGAAGAAATGGCTGCAGGTTCCCAGGAACAAACAACCCAATCGGAAGAAATAGCACGGGCTGTTGAACAAATGGCAAAAAGCATTGCTGTGAATTCAGAGAATGCAGGAGAGGCAGCGCACACCGCAGAGAAAGCCAAAGGTGCTGCAGAGCAAGGTGGAAAAGTCGTATTGGATACAGTAAATGAAATGAAACAAATCGCTAATGTTGTGCGAGAATCGGCTGGAACAATTCAAAATCTTGGAAAATCAAGCGATCAGATCGGCGAGATCATTGGAGTGATTGAACATATTGCTGATCAAACAAATCTCTTGGCTCTGAATGCTGCTATTGAAGCGGCGAGAGCAGGCGAGCAGGGTCGCGGTTTTGCAGTAGTGGCTGATGAAGTGAGAAAGCTGGCAGAACAGACCACAAAGGCGACAAAACAAATTGCGGGGATGATTCAGCAAATTCAATCAGATAGTCATGGTGCAGTTCGCACAATGGCAAATGCGACGAAGCAAGTGGATGCAGGAATTGTATTGGCAGATCATGCCGGTGTATCACTGCAAGAGATCGTAGAGATATCGCAGAAAGTGACACACATGGTCTCGCAGATTGCCGTCGCGAACGAAGAGCAATCGAGCACCAGCGAACAGATTAGTAAGAACATGGAAGCCATAGCCAGTGTAACTCAGCAAACAGCTTCTGGCACTCAGCAGATTGCCCGTGCTGCAGAAGATCTGAATCGATTGACAGAAACTCTTCAATCACTTGTTAATCAGTTCAAGTTGAACGCTCAAAATGAAAATGGAGCACTTTCACAGACACTTCAAAAATCACTTGAGGCAAAGATGCGGTCTCAATATTCTGGTAAGGAAAATGCCTTATTACGCCATATATAGCAATATACTGAAATGGAAAATTTGGTTTGTTCAGGACATATACTTTAGAAATATCAATGGTTAGAATTAGAACTATGGAAGTACTATCGTTTCCACAAAGGGGCATTATGATTTTTGCACACAATGACTTATCGCAAGATAAGCGAAAGGATGCGAAGACTATGAGACACAGACTCGTTCTTCTCTTCTGTCTGGTGTTTGTGAATCTCGGAATAATTTTTGCCCAAACAGATAGGAATAATTCCAGCCAGAAGAAAATAACCATTGGTCTCATAGGGAAAATCGGTACAAATCCTGTTTTCATTGCGGCACATTCAGGAGCAAATTTAGCTGCAAAAGAATTGGGTGAAAAATATAACGTCGAAGTAGTTATCGATTGGGAAACTCCTGAAACGGAAAATGTCCAGGAACAAGCCGCTGCAATTGAGCGCCTTACTCGTTCAGGTGTGAGCGGGATTGCAATCTCATGCTCTGACGCGAAATATCTGACACCTGTTATTGATGAAGCTGTTGATAAGGGAACACCGGTCTTGTGCTTCGATTCCGATGCACCAAAGAGTAAGCGATTTGCTTATGTTGGTGCAGACGATATGGAATTCGGGAAAGCTATTATGAGGCAACTTGCCAAGGAGCTCAATGGCAAAGGAACGATTGCAGTACTTTCAGGTAATGCGCATGCATTGAATCAACAGCGTCGTCTTCAGGGCATTAAAGAAGAACTTAAGAAATATCCGAATATTATGCTTCCGGAAAGAAATATATTTCATAATATTGAAATTGCGGACCCCTCTGCTGAAATGGTCAGAAGAGAACAAAAAGCAAATCCAAATATTAAAGGGTGGGCATTTCTGGGTAGTTGGGTATTTCAATCAAAAAATCCCTTCCCATGGAATCCGGGGGAAATAAAAATAGTTGCTGGAAATGCAGTCCAGCAGGAAATAGAGTATGTAAAAAATGGATATGTGCAAAGTCTTGTTGGAGAAAATTGTTTCGAAATCGGTTATAAATCGGTCGAGATATTACTTGATAAAATAGTCAAAAATAAAACACCCAATGAATCTCTTATGTATAGTCCACTAATATCGGTCACAGAAAAAAATGCAAATGAATGGTTGCTCAATTGGAATAAATGGCTGTTGAAGGAAGTGTTGAAATAGCAGGTCCTTTTTCGGAGAGGTGGAGGATGGCGTCATCGTCGCACCACTTCTCCGATGTATTTAATGTGAGTTCAATCGTAGATCGCATTGTTGAAAGTGAAGAATGATCCCTCTTGTTGTAACCCTTGTGTTGTTTCATTCAAATCATCTTAAATCTTTGCATCAGACAATTCTTACGGAAACTTTTGCCGAATTGCGATAATCTGTAAATATTTACTCAATCAACTCTTGCGTCAATGTAAGTTCTTTCCTACATTTCTTGTGAAGCGAATACATTGTAAAATGTGCTTCAACAAAAAAAAACAGTGTGCGAGTGTAGTCCACAAAACAGATGCGCCATATGTCGAGTACAGATCATCTTTGGGGAATCGTTCTTGCCGGAGGGGAAGGAAAGCGCCTGCAGGATTTTATCCGCAAGCGGTACGGTGTAGAGCGTCCCAAGCAATATTCTGCCATCATCGGCAAGCGATCCATGCTGCGTCATACACTGGATCGTGTAGAGAAAATCATTCCTGCAAAACAACTTCAGATCGTTGTTAATCGCAAGCATCGAAACTACGTACAGGAAGAGATTAAAGAACGCGAACGAAAAGCCGTCCTTGTTGCTCCGGAAAATCGAGAGTCGGCGGCAAGCGTGTATCTTGCACTGTCGCATATTTACTTCCGCGACCCCGAAGCCGTTGTTGCAATTTTTCCTTCCGATCATTTTATCGGGGAAGAAGACCGGTTTCTGAGCTATGTGGAGCATGCAATATCGTTTGTAGGGAAACATCCGGACTTCGTAGTATTGCTAGGAATAAAACCCACTGATGCTAATTTGCAATATGGCTGGATTGAACCGAGCAAAAATTTCTTGCTGCACGAAGGGAATCGTTTCTACAAAGTCGTTCGCTTTTGTGAAAAACCGAAACTGGAAGAGGCACGGCAGTTTTTCAATGCTGGAAGTCTGTGGAATTCATTAGTGCTTGCTGCAAAATGCGAAACGCTTGTAAAAATGTACCGTCAGCACTTAGAGGTTATTTACGAAGCTTTTAAAAAAGCAAAATCTGTATACGGAACAGATGAAGAAGAACAATTTATTGCGGATGCCTTTGATAGTATCCCATCGAAAAATTTTTCTAAATGTGTGCTTGAAGTAATTCCAGAAAGTTTATTTGTTCTGCGTGTGGAGGGAGTTCTCTGGAGCGACTGGGGAAACAAAGAGCAAGTTTTGAAAGATCTCGATAGTCTCGGTGTGGCTCGTTGACAGTGTTGAACTTGAATGGGAGACTTGATATAATTTTGCAATAGAGATGCATACCATTCTATTCGTAATTGCATAAATCGATGCGATTGGCATATTATTATTTATGTTCAATTAGTTAGAAATTACCCAAGCTCGGAGGGAGATCAACCCAGAGATAAAGCACGGCCGACAAGTGTTCTCCCGAACAGAAAGTCAAAGTAGGGTCTCATTTCCCAGGGATGTCAGGACTTCGGTCCTGACACAATAAACCAAGAAATGGAAAAACGTCAGGAAGAAATTTCTGACGGGACTTCAACAAGGGCAGGATGAATGGAAGGGCTGTACTTACATGTCCGACAGAGTGTCGGACGCTACAGGTGAGTGTGAAAATCAGAGTATTGTAGAGCCTAGTCCAAGTTGTGAAGGAGTTCTGCCATTAAAACTGGCGGGCAGGACAACTCCCTTCCAACCTGAGGGGTCTTCTTCTCTGAAACCTTTTATACCTAAGACGATGTTGAACAAATGGAATGTAGAATTGCACTGCAGCCCATTTGTCGTTTTTGAACGCAGAGAAATAGTTTAGTATCTTAAAAAAGAAATGAATGCAGACAAAAAAGAAATAACAGTTGCAGTAGGCATGAGTGGCGGAGTGGATTCCTCGGTAGCGGCGGCGCTGTTAGTAAAGCAAGGGTACAATGTTATCGGTATTACGATGAAGACGTACGACTATATGGAGGTCGGCGGCAATATCAGGAATGAAGGAAATTGCTGCGATCAGAGTGCTGTTATTGATGCACACACAGTCGCTGACAAATTGGGATTTCCGCATTTCGTTGTGAATTATCGTGAAGAATTCAATGAGGTCGTTATTAAGAATTTCATTGACGAATACATGAAAGGACGGACTCCCAATCCATGTGTTGTCTGTAATAGGGAAATTAAGTGGGGTGCATTGTTGAAAAAAGCAGAGGAGCTTGGAGCGCAGTATATCGCAACAGGACACTATGCCCGTATTCGATATAATGAAAAGAGCAGTCGTTATATTCTTTCGCGCGGTAAGTATACTGAGAAAGATCAATCATATGCACTCTGGGCAGTAACACAGGACTCGTTGAGCAAGACGATGTTTCCGCTTGGCGAGTTGACAAAGCCAGAAGTGAGAGTTCTTGCTGAACAGTACGGATTGATCAATGCACGGAAACAAGAAAGTTTTGAAATCTGTTTTGTACCCGATGACCGGTATGAACGTTTTTTAAACGAACGAATTCCTAATTTGCGGGAACGAGTTTCTGGCGGTGATATTGTGCAGAATGGAAAGGTCGTAGGGAAGCACAACGGCTATCCATTCTACACTATTGGTCAACGCAGGAACATCGGTGCACATAAACAGAAAATGTACGTTACCGCTATCGAAAGCCAGACCAATACCATCAGGATTGGACCGGATGCTGAACTTCATCACCGAACGCTTATTGCCGATCAAGTAAACTGGAGCGGTATAGCCGGACTTGAGGGAAGTTTGCGTGTGCAAGCGAAAGTTAGATACAAGGATGAAGGAACAGATGCGCTCGTCTCACTTGAAGAATCGAGAAAAATTCGAGTGACATTTGATCAACCCAAGCGGGCAATCACACCTGGACAATCCGTAGTTGTGTACGATGGCGATGATCTATTGTGCGGGGGTGTCATTGAGCAAGTTATGGATTGAGTGTAAGAAACCAAACTGTCGTCAGCCCAATCTAAGTTGCATGGAGATTGGGCTTTATTTTTAATTTCAATAAAATTTGACTTATATTTAGAAACAATTTAATGCCTCAAGCGTTTATTATGCAGAAGCTGATATGACGGTGACTGACGATTTCACACTTATTCGATCAATACAGGCTGGTGATCATCAGGCATTTGAATCGCTTGTGCGCCGCTATCAACGCCAGGTCGCAAACCTGATTTTTGTGACTATGGGCGGACGAGATGACGTGGAAGATATAGCTCAGGAAGTGTTTATTCGAGTTTATCGTTCGCTGCCGAAGTTTAAGTTCGACGCATCGTTCTTTTCATGGCTTTATAGGATTACAATGAACCTGTGCATTGATGAAATTAGGAAGCGGAAAATCAGGCGGGTGTTGTCATTGGATTATTTGACTGAAGGCACCTTAGAAAAGAGCCGGAAGAGTAAGGATTATACAATGGCATCTGATTCGGTATTGATAGAGGAAAAGCGGCAGGTGATTCAATCTGCATTGCAGCGGCTCACACCGGAACATCGAGAAGTTCTTGTGTTGCGGGAATATCAAGATTTGTCTTATAATGAAATTGCTGAAACATTAGGCTTGCGTTTGGAAGCGGTAAAATCGCGCATTTTTCGTGCACGGATGGAACTCAAGAATTTCTTGAGTGATTATTTCGAGGAACGAACATGAACCATAAGGAATTGCAATTGCTCGTATCATCCTATTTGGATGACGAAGTGAGTGAGACCGACAAGGAAACGGTTCTTTCTCATATTAAAGTTTGCACCGAGTGCCATGAATTTGTCCAGCATGCAAACAAAATAAGAGAAGAAATCCGAGCACTTGGTGAAGTAGATCTTCCGTACGCCTTTGCGACACATTTGGCACACTCGGTAGAAAGACGAGATGAACGGGTGAAGGAATGGCTTGGCGTTGAACCGTTAGCACGCAATACATTCTTCGTGCTTGCGATTGTTGTTCTTGTGATATTCATGTTTACAAGTTCTGTCGGTAGTTCTTCTGCTTTCACTGGGGATCAATTATTAAGCGGATATTCTACCGATACTGTTTCGACACGCGTGTTGTTACAACAAGACCATCTCTCGAAGAGTGATCTATTGTATGCAGTTATGACGAAGTAATGTTTGAACGAGGTATATTATGCAACCAAAAACAAAAACAATTTTATTTATTCTTCTCAGCTTTATTCTTGGAATATTCTGCGGATGGTTCATAGAGGATCATGTCTCTATGAAACCAGAACACACGCCTGGTGATTTCCAAAAGATGTTAGCGGAGCGATTGCGCCTCGATGAGCACCAAATCACACAAGTGGATTCTCTTCTCGAAATCCGTCGGCAACAGATGGATGTATATCGAAAACAGATGTTTGCGATGCGCGATACAACCCAGATGGAAATACGCAAGTTTCTCGACGCCAATCAAAATAAATTATTTGATGCTGTGATTCAGGAAATGAATGAACGGGAAGCAAAGAAACGGGAGCATGATGCTGCAAAGAAATAAGAAAATTTATGAAATTATATCATAAGAACATTGGTCTCGAAACGGAATGCAAGATAAAGTTTGGAAATGTCTTGATTATCCAACAAGCCAATATTTATTCAAAAAATCAGTGAAAACTTGGAACGGATTTATGTAGAGATGGGTACATACGTTCGAGCGGGACAGTGTTTCTCATGCTGTGGATTCCTTGCAATTAAAACAATAACGGTTTTTAACGTATCAGAAATATAAAGGATTAAAAAAAATCAATGATTATGGGAACAAAAAAGAAATATTTTATCGGCGGCGGAATAATTGCTGTAATTCTTCTCGTTGTGGTGTTGCGAATTGCCTTGACATCGTCGGCAATGGACCGGCGGCAGGGTATAGCGCTTGTGAAGGTCCAGAAACCGTTTAAAGAAACAATGAGAACAATCTTTACATATACCGGTGATATTCTTCCCCTGCAGCAAGCGACTATCTATTCGAAAGTAAGCGGAAATTTGGAACGCAACTATGTCGAAATGGGAACGTACGTTCACAGCAATCAAATGCTCGCCTTGATCGATACGACGGAATTATTCCAGCAATATCAACAGACCAATGCAACGTTCCAAAATGCATCTTTGTTGTTCGAACGTGCGAAGCAGCTTTTTGAAAGAAATCTTACGGCAAAACAGGATATTGATAACGCCGAAGCGGTAATGAAAGTTGCAAAAGCAAATTATGATGCCGCAGCAACGCATCTCAGTTATGCACACATTGTTGCCCCGTTCAACGGCTTTGTCACGAGAAGATTTTTAGATGCGGGCGCGCTGGTCAGCGCGAGTACCTCAACACTTTTTACAATGATGTACCTCGATAGCGTGAAGATTATTGTATATGTACCGGAAAAAGATTTATCGCAAATGTATCACGTGCGAACGGCAAAAGTGACTCTGGATGCATTACCGAACCAAGAATTTATCGGATATGTCAGTCGTTTCAGTGAAGCCGTCGATCTGACGACACGCACAATGCCGATTGAAGTGGACATTCCCAATCATTCCCGCATCATCAAACCTGGTATGTTTGCAACCATCTCGTTTATTGTCAGTGAACGGCCTGATGCTCTTACACTATCGTCGGATGATTTATTAAAGGATGATAATGGATATTTCGTCTTTATTTCGGATGGAAAGAAAGCACATCAGATTCGAATTACTATCGGCAACGAAACTAATTCGCATACCGAAATTCTCACAGGTTTGAGCGGTGATGAAGACATTATAACAACGGGTCAGCAATTTGTTAAAGAAGGCACGGCTCTTACTACTCAACAATAAAACGGTTTATAATTTATGTGGCTTACTAGACTTGCACTTCGTTATCCAATCTCAACGTTTCTCTTTGCACTCACAATTGTTTTATTAGGATTTGTCTCGTTCTCACAGCTTCCTATCGATATGCTGCCGAATCTAACAATTCCAGTCGTTACAGTAGTGACGTATTATACCGGCGCAGGCCCTCTCGATATGGAGCAGAGCGTAACGCGCCTCATTGAGAGAAGCGTCAGTTCCATTAACGATGTTAATTACGTTCAGTCTTCAACGCGCGAAGGAATTTCGCAAGTAAGCGTATATTTCAATTGGGATGCGAACACCGATGTCGGGCTTGTGGATTGTGTGCAGCGGGTCAATCGCATCATCAACCAATTGCCGACGGGCGTTTCACAGCCTTCGGTATTGCGGTTTGACATTACGAGCCTTCCGGTGTGCGTCGTTGCTGTTGAGGGCGATATGGATCAGCGCGATCTCTATGATCTGGCGTACAATATTATTGAGCCGCAGATCGAACATATCAACGGTGTTGCTTCGGCTATTGTTTCAGGCGGAAGAATTCGGGAAATTCATGTAACACTCGACCGCAATAGAATTCAGGCGATGGGCATTCCCGTGCAATCCGTTTTAACCGCTGTCGCAAATTCGAATCTCATCATTCCATCGGGCGACCTCAAAACAGGCCCGTTCGATTACACCTTGAAGACCGAAAGCCTCTTTAATGTCGTTAAGCCGATGGAAAATATTGTTGTGAAAACGGCCAATGGCGTTCCTATACGACTGAAAGACATCGGTTCTGTTGACGATAGTTATCAGGAACAAACAGAAATTGTGCGTGTCAATGGCAAAGCCGGCGTCGTCATGCGTATTCTGAAGCTTTCGAGCGCAAATACCGTTGAGGTTGTTGATAATGTGACGCGCGGGATACCGAAGTTGACAGGCATCCCCTCCTCTGTAAAAATGACGGCCACGTTCGATCAATCTGTTTATATACGGCAAACAATTTCCGGATTGCAGAGAGAGGCGATGCTCGGCGGCATTCTCGCAATGATCATCATTATTATCTTTCTGCGTAATATCCGCGGCACGTTAATTATCCTTGTCGCTATTCCGCTGTCCATACTCATCACATTTATTTTATTCCGCTTCGGAAACATTACACTCAATATTATGACCTTTGGTGGACTTGCACTTGCGGTCGGAAGGCTTGTGGATGATTCTATTGTCGAGCTGGAAGCGATCTCGCGCCATTATAACATGCGCAAGAAAGGCGAATCGCGCCTTGATGCGACCTTAGGCGCAGCAAAGGAAGTTGCCGCGCCGATCTTTATTTCTACACTGACAACGGTTATTGTCTTCTTACCTGTCGTATTCCTAAGCGGCATTGCAAAGCTTCTCTTCATTCCTCTTACGATAACGATTGCCGTGGCGCTGTTTGGATCGTTCTTTGTCTCGCGAACGGTTACACCACTGATGTGCTTGAAATATCTTCCACCGGAAAAAGAATTGGACAGGATATCGAATAAATTCTCGGATCGTACGAGAGTATATTTTCACGATAGGATTGAGAGTATTGAATCGTTCTATGAAAAATGCCTTCGATGGACGATGCAGCACCGGAAAACGATCGTCGTCAGCATTGTTCTTTTCTCAGCACTGTCGTTGGGTCTTTATGCGTTCATCGGAACAGAATTTTTTCCTGATCAGGATGAAAGCAAATTTAGGATAGCATTTAAGTTGCCCGTCGGTTCGCGGTATGAAGAAACGGATTCGGTGGCGCGGCAAATGGAAAAAATACTTTTTTCGGCTATCCCTGAAACACAGGTTCTTATTACGGATGTTGGTATTACCACAAATACAAAAACCGCTTCAGGCATAGGGGGCGGAGGCAATTCTGGAAGCCATGCGGGCAATATTCAAATCGGCCTTGTGTCTCCAGAAGAACGCAGTCGCTCAATGTTTGAAATTGCTGCCGATGTTCGACGCAAATTAGCAAATCTTCCAGGTGTACAAGTATTCGTGACTCCCAGCGGTATATTGCGTACCCTATTAAATTTTGGTTCCACAGCTCCTCTTGATGTTGAAATACGCGGTTTTGACCTTTCGTCCGGAAGTGCACTGGCAAAGGAGATCGCACAAATTGTTCGCTCAACTCCTGGTGCAGCAGATGTACAAGTTACGCGAGACGACAACTTGCCTGAACTACATATCAATATCGACCGCGACAAAGCAGGTGTACTAGGAATTGATGTTGCAGGCATTTCCAATACAATCAATACGTGCATGAATGGAACTGTTGCGTCGCTGTATACCGATCCGGTCTCCGGCAATCAATATAATATTCTTGTACGGCTCGATCAAGATTTCCGAAACCAGATCGAAGACTTAAAACAATTAACAATCACAGCGGCAAACGGGCAGCAAGTATTGCTGGGAAATATAGCAACGATTGAAAAACTCAGCGGCCCTGTGCAGATCGATAGAAAATATCAGCAGCGTCTTGTCGAGGTGACCGCAAATGCTGTGGGAAGGGACCTGGGCAGCGTTTCGAAAGATATTCAGGATAAACTCGATAAATTGAAGGTGCCGCAAGGATTTGAAATAAAACAGACCGGCAATGTTGAGCAGCAGAAAAAAACATTTAGCGATCTCGGCCTGGCATTCTTGCTAGCTATTATTTTGGTATATGTTGTTATGGCATCACAGTTTCAATCGTTCCTCGATCCGTTTATTATAATGTTCACCGTTCCGCTCGGCATTGCCGGTGTCTTGTGGATGTTGTTCCTTACGCACACGACGCTTTCGGTCACGTCGTTCCAGGGAGTGATCGTAATGGTGGGTATTGTTGTGAGTAACGGCATTCTTCTGGTAGATTATACCAATCATCTACGCATAAGCGGCCTTGAATTACACGAAGCCGTCATACGCGGCGGCAAAACGCGGTTGAAACCCATTCTTATGACATCGCTCGCAACCGTGCTCGGATTGATTCCCATGGCAATTGGGTTGGGTGGCGAGTCAACTCAAGCACCGTTGGCGATTGCTGTCATCGGCGGATTGACATTCTCTACCGTGTTGACGCTCTTCTTTGTTCCCATTCTCTATACCATATTTGAGGAACGGTTTAAGCGAGAGATTCGGAGCAATGATGAAGTTCAGACTGAAGGCTCACTGATAACCGATCAGATCAAAGCAAATACGGAACAACCACACGTTGGCAAGACGCCATCAAAACAAAAACGCAGAAACTCATAAGGCTCTTTTTCGACAGAACAGTCAGAATAGAATCAAATAACAACCCTTTATTTCAAGAACCATACTCGTAGTTGTTCTGCAGGTATGGTTCAGTTTATTATGTGACTCGTGCCTCCTTCCCCAATATTCCGCTTGGTTTTCTCAGTATAAAAGAATAATTTGACGGCAAGTTTGTTGCATCTGCTGGAAGTTTTTAATTACGATAGGACTTGTAATGCTGAATTACATCTGGCTTTCCCTTATCGTCATCGCGCTTGTTGTTGGTGTTGGCAAAGATATCAATGACGAAGTCCGAAATACCTACCGGAATGGCACACCGTTGGAAGTCATGTTCATTTCTTCACAGGTACCGTCAGGAACGGCAACAAGATGCGAGGGACAATTCTATCTCACGGCAAAACAGTTTAACGATTTCTATGGAACCTCATCGCAGCTTGAAGAAGTGAAACAACCGGCTGTACTTTCATTACTGCAAAACAAAACCGGTAACTTTATTTTCGCCTGCACAGAAGTAACACCAGTGCTATGGAAGGATATGGCTAAATCAGCGTCGGGGAGTGATAAGCTGACAGGGAAAGTCGAAAGAATCGAATTTTCAGATGATCATGGCTGGGCAAAAGCAACCATTGTAATGGAATCCATTCGATTTGTGAAATTGAAAGCAATTACACAAGCCGCAATTGATTTTGCAAACATCGCGGTAGAAATTGCCATCGGACTTATCGGTGTCATGTCGCTCTGGCTTGGTCTCATCAAAGTAGCGGAAGAAGCCGGATTAGTGAAAGTGCTCACGCGATTGCTTGCACCGATTACGAAACGTATATTTCCTGATGTACCGCCCGATCATCCTGCAATCGGTGCCATTATTATGAACACCGCAGCGAATATGCTCGGGTTGAGCAATGCGGCAACACCGATCGGCTTGAAGGCAATGGAAGAATTGAACAAGCTCAATCCGAAAATCGGCACAGCGACAAACGCAATGGTGACGTTTCTCGCTATTAATACCGGTGGGCTCATTTTGATTCCGGCAACAGCGATGGCAGTACGGGCGGCAGTTGGCTCGACGAATATAGGCATTATCATCGGCACATCGATCTTTGCTGCAGGATGTGCAACAATCACAGGAATCATCGCATCGAAAATTCTCCAGCGGCTGCCAAAATATAAACGTGAGTTGATGGACGATACGAAAAAGTTGGAGGAGATAAACAATGGTTGATCTCTTTCGCACTGTCATCAACTTTATTTCTATTCTTGCTATCCCGCTCATGATTGCAATCTTCTTAGGCTGGGGTTTTTTCAAAAAAGTTCGTGTCTATGAAGTCTTTGTTGAAGGAGCGAAGGACGGATTTCATACCGCCATTCGTATTATCCCATATCTGGTAGCAATGTTGTTCGCCATCGGAATCTTCCGTGCCAGCGGCGCAATGGACGTATTAATATCGATTATCACACCGCTCACGAATCTTATCGGTATGCCGCCGGATGCTTTACCGATGGCACTGATGCGTCCGCTTTCAGGCAGTGGTTCGTTAGGAATCATGACGGAATTGATGAAGGTGCACGGACCGGATTCGTTTATCGGTGTGCTTGCCTCGACGTTGTACGGCAGTTCGGAAACGACATTTTATATTCTCGCTGTCTATTTCGGATCTGTGAATATTAAAAATACACGACATGCTGTACCAGTCGGGCTGCTTGCTGATCTTGCCGGCATGTTAGCGGCGGTCTTTATTTGTCGGATCCTGTTTGGAGTATAGTTCAATAAGAAAACAACACGTAGGAAGAATAATGAAACCACTGAGAACTACGTTGATTATCCTCTTTGCGGTTGTAGTCTTTATTGCGATAGGAAATGGTCAATGGAGTAATTCCAGAGCAGCAATGATGGGAACAAGTGGAGGTTCGATCCCCGTTGGGTTTGGTGCTACCTTTATCGATGGCGAAGCTTTTTATTTGATCAGCATGACGCCGGAAGTTGCATTTGGACAACTTGGCGTGGGCCTCGATCTGAACCTTCGCTTCAATACAAAAGGCAAGCTCAGAGCTGGTGACTATTCAAAATTCGCGGACTATCTTCGCATCATCCGTTATATCCGCTGGGCGCAGAAAGGAGAGCCGTTTTACATACGCCTCGGACAACTTGATTACTCGCTCCTTGGTCATGGATCGATTGTCTACAATTACCAGAACAGTGCAAGCTACGATTTGAGAAGGACAGGTGTCGAATTAGATTTGAATTTTGATAAATTCGGATTTGAGTCGATGTATAGCGACATTACCGACAGAGGTCTGTTGGGGATGCGAGGATACGTGAAGCCGTTGAAACTCACGAGTCTTGCGAAAGTTCCGGTGATTAATAATTTTGAGGTTGGCGCGACATATGCGAGAGATTTAAGTAAAGACGCAGACATAACATCTACAGATTCCAGCGGTAGAGGCCTGTCCATTGTGGGCTTCGACCTTGGTTTGCCGATTCTTTCATACACAATTTTCAAGTCTTCGTTGTATTTTGATTACGCGCAGATAGTACATTATGGACATGGTACGTCCGTTGGTATCAATATGAATTTTTCCGGTCTTGGTCTTGTAGATATACGAGGAAAATATGAACTGCGGTTCAATGGTGTTCACTATCTGCCAGCATATTTCGATGCATTGTATGAACACGATAGATTCGATCCTGTGAGAAGATTGAGTAAATCCGATATGCTGGATACTATTAGTGCAAACCGAGGTTACTATGGCGAATTTATTATCAGCATCCTGAACTCATTCTATATTATTGCTGGCTATCAGGCACCGTACGATACAAAGAACGACGGTCTATTACATGCAGAACTCCAATTACCGGAAGTTTCCGGTATTGTTATACGCGGTGCATTCGATAAAGCAAAAATAGGCCGTGTCTTTATTTTGGATAATTTTTCCATCTTGAGCGCAGAGATCGGGTATAAACCGGTTAGATACTTACTGGTTTCAACATTGTATCAACAAACATATTCGAACAGAAATCCTGATGGCTCTTTACGTCCCGATGGTTCTTTTATCAAGCAGATTCGTATAGAACCCAAAGTGAATCTCGTGTTTGATTTCTAAGATTTTTAGTACTCGTCGTCTCTAGTACTTTAGGAAGCTTCTCGAAGCTTTATTCTGAGACCTTTTGAAGGTTATTGTGTAGTGCTACATTCCTGGCGATTTCACGATCGGCTTTCAAAATTCAATATTGCATCTATGATTCCGAATGAAACCGAGCGGGACTTCATTCATACATCTATATTTACCGAATTAGGCAGGGGAATCTTCACGCAAGAAGCAAAAAATCGTTACCTTCAAATTATGAAAAACCTCAGCCGACAAGGAGCAGAAGGAATCATATTCGCATGCACTGAAATTCCGCTGCTCATTCAACAAAATGATTGTAAAACTCCAATCTTTGACACGACATTCATTCACGCGACGGCAGTGGTAGATTTTGCCTTGGTGACGAAAAATAGTAAAATATAATTACAATCGAGTAAACATATACCATGATCAATCAAATTATCATTCCGATGATACTTTGTTTTGTTTTCATAATATTATCAATTCCTCTGATACTTCAAAAAGTGCGCCCAAATTGTTTCTATGGGGTTCGTACACGTAAAACAATGCCGGACGAGGCTGTATGGTATAAGGCAAACAAATTCTTTGGATGTGGCATGCTCATTTCCAGCTTGTTTTCTCTCGTCGTACTCATCGTCGTTGTTTTAATTCCTGACGTTGTTTCAGTAATCATCATCAATAAACTCGGCGGGTTAGTTGTAGTGCTGCCGGTTGGTGTTCTTGTTATTATTTCATTCTTCTATTTTCGTAAATTATAGCAGGTGTATACCATATAGTATCATTTATTTTGAAAGACCATATCATGAAAAATCCCTTCGTTGTTTCGCTTCTTGTTGTTCCGGCAATCATTGTTTCTTTCTCGTTTGGCCAACCTCAAATCACGCAAGACCCACTTGTTGTACACATCGACACGACTGTAAAACCCGGCGATGATTTCTTCCAGTATGCAAACGGCAGGTGGTTTAAAGAAAACCCTATTCCCGCCAGCGAAGCGAACAATGGCCTCTGGCGGTTGATTCAGGATACGATTAATGCACAAATCCGCATCATGTGCGAATCCTCCGCTGCATTGACCAACACCGAAAAGGGAAGCAACAAACAAAAGATCGGAGATTTCTTTTTTACCGGCATGGACAGCCTCACCCTTAATAAGAAAGGAATAATCGATCTTAAAAAAGATTTTGATATGATCGACGGGATAAATGATATAAGGGGGATTATACATGCAGCGGCGTATATTCATACTGTTGCCGGTTCACCGATGTTTACTTTTGGCGTGGGACAGGATGATAGAATCAGCAGCAAGAATGCCGTCTTTATCTGGCAAGGGGGATTGAGCCTGCCCGACAAGCGCTTCTATTTCGATGCCGATTCCGCTGCCATGATGATCCGTCAGAAATTTGTTGTGCACGCAGGCAATATGTTTAAAATTCTAGGTTATGATGACGTAAAAGCAAAACAAGCAGCCGAAAATCTGATGACGCTGGAGACCGCACTTGCAAAAACTTCACGCAACCGAGAGGACACGCGCGACCCTCTGAAAAATTACAATAAAATATCTTTCAAACAATTGACTAAAACTACTCCAAATCTCGATTGGTATATTTTTACGAAAGGCGTTGGTTTGCGTACCGTGGATACCGTTATCGTCGGCCAGCCTGAATTTCTCACTGCGCTGAACGAGTATCTCAAAACAGTTTCTATTGATACCTGGAAAAATTATCTCAAGTACCACCTTGTGCGCGGCCTTGCAGCGTACCTTGATGACAAAACATATCTTGAGATATTCAGCTTTTATTCCACGACACTTCGGGGAGTGCAGGAACCGAAGCCGAGATGGAAACGTGTCGTCGAGCGAACCGATGGATCGCTTGGTGAATTGATCGGGCAGGTGTATATGTCTGAATATTTACCCAAAGGCACAAAACAAAAACTGCTGGAGATTGGAAATGCAATCAAAGAAGTATATGCAGAACGGATAAAGAAATTGGATTGGATGAGCGAAGTCACAAAAGTGAAGGCACTCAAGAAACTCAGTACGATCATTATGAAAGTCGGTTTTCCTGACAAATGGAAAGATCTCAGCAAGATGCAGATCGATCGTTCTTCCTATGTCCGCAATGTGATGAGTGCCAATATGTGGGGTTTCGATTATATGATTTCTAAATATGGCAAACCGGTCGACCGGACTGAATGGGACATGGAACCTCAAACCTATAATGCCTATTACAATCCATCCAATAATGAAATCTGTGTACCGGGATGCAATATTATTATTCCGGGGTATGAACGTACGCTTGCTGACGATGCATTGCTGTATTCCAACATTGGTGCTACGTTCGGGCATGAGATCACACACGGGTTTGACGATCAGGGAAGCAAGTACGATAACAATGGAAACTTGAATAATTGGTGGACGAGCGATGACAGCATCAAGTTTTACACCAAAACAAAAATGATCGTAAAACAATATAACGAATATATTGCTGTTGACAGTCTCCATATTAATGGAGAACTGACGCAAGGCGAGAACATTGCCGACCTCGCAGGCACAATGATGGCGTATGAAGCATTTAAGAAGACTTATCAGTATAAGAGCAACGAAATGATCGCGGGTTTACAACCAGACCGGCGCTTCTTCCTCGGTTATGCATTTGCGTGGATGGTGAACGAACGGCCGGAAGCGATTGCCAATCAGGTGCGCAGCAATGAACACTCGCCTGCAAAATTCCGTGTTATCGGTCCATTATCGAACATGCCGGAGTTTTATACAGCATTTGGAATTCAACACGGCGACGCCATGTGGCGTCCGGACAGCGCGCGAGTGGTGATCTGGTGATAAATTCCTTTTCTCATTCTCCAAGGCTTTCATGAGAAGCTATCTCAAAAATAGGAGTTCTGTCTTGCTGAACTTGGTTCAGCATTTAGATTTCAAGCAAAAATAAAGATTCCAAAATAAGTTCGGAATGACCTGAGGTATTTTTTGAGGTGACTTCTAGTTATTAGATTTTAAATAGAATCTGGCTGTTTTAGTTAATAATTAAACGTTTTAAGCCCTCTCATATAGAGGGTTTTTATTGCTTTTCCGCGCCTGTGTGGCTATATTGACTCGGATTTGAATTGATATTTCTACGGAAAGCAACCCGCAATAATAGGAAGTTATGCCGATACTGAACCAGCTTATCACGACAGTACTTCCGTTCATTCCGAAAACAATAGTTGGTCAGGTGGCAAAACGGTATATCGCCGGAGTTCGTTTGTCCGATGGTGTTCGTGTTGCAAAGAACCTCAACGAAAAGGGAATGATGGCAACAATGGATCTGTTGGGCGAGGATGTAAAAAATGCCAACGAGACCGAACAAGTAAAAAAAGGAATTCTTTCTATTCTCCAATCAGTCAAGGAGAATAAGCTAAATTCTAATGTCTCCATCAAGCCGACGCAACTCGGATTGAAGATCGACAAGGAACTTGGGTATCGTAATCTTAAGACAATTATTAAAGAAGCAGACCGGCTTGGTAACTTTGTGCGGATCGATATGGAAGATGCAACGACGACGGATGATACGCTTACAATGTACCGGCGACTCCGTGCGGATGGTTTTAAAAATACCGGTGTTGTCATTCAAGCATATATGCACAGAAGTGAATCCGATGTTTGTGCGCTTGTGAAGGATGGAACGAATATCCGGTTGTGCAAAGGCATTTACAATGAGTCACCATCAATCGCATATAAAGAACGGCAGGAAATCCGAAATAATTATCTCTCGCTTTTAAAAATTATTCTTGAAGCCGGTTCTTATGTTGGTATTGCTACGCACGATGATTATTTGATCGATGGCGCATGTGAGATGATACAAAAGTACGGGTTGGGAAAAGAGCATTATGAATTTCAAATGCTTCTTGGTGTACGCGAGAAGCGCCGTGACACGATTGTGAACGATGGCCATCATTTACGGGTATACATACCGTTTGGCGAGCAGTGGTATGCTTATTCAACACGCCGTTTAAAAGAAAATCCGCATATGGCGTGGTATGTTACAAAAGCGATTTTTATTCGTTGATCTCATACTACACTCAAACGTAAGGAGATGTTTATGGCAGATGGAACGAACAGAGGCGGCCTGAAAAAATTTATCCCGTATGTTCCTGTTCATACCGACATGAAAGAATTTACAATCCGCGCGCTGCTCATCGGTTTGGTGATGTGTGTGGTACTCGGAGCGGCAAATGCTTACCTCGGTTTGAAAGCTGGAATGACGATAGCAGCAACATATCCTGCTGCGGTTATTGGTATGGCATTACTCAAAATTATGAAAGGATCCATCCTCGAAGAGAATTTTGCACGAACGGTCGGTTCTATCGGTGAGTCTGTTGCGGCAGGTGCAATATTTACGATCCCTGCGTTTGTGATTCTTCACATTTGGGATTTCACACCGGAAAATATGCTGACAGAATATCTTATTTCCTCATCGCTCATGATTCTCGGCGGTATTCTTGGAATTATGTTTGTCACGATTCTCCGCAAAGTGATGGTAGAAGATCAGACTTTGCCGTTTCCAGAATCTGTGGCGGCGGCAGAAATTCATAAGGCAGGTCAACGCGGCGCAGGAGCAGCGATCATGCTCTTCAAAGCAATGGCAGTCGGTGCATTCATTAAACTGATTGATGGATTGGGAATATTTCACTCATCGAACGATTTTCAAGTAATGGTCGGACGTGTAAAAGAATCATTTGTGAAACTTGGATTGAAACCGGATTCGGAAAAAATTCTCGGCGGTGGTATCACGACAATTTCTGCACCCGCTGCTACACCGGCATACATTGGTGTCGGGTATATCATCGGACCGGAACTCGGAGCCTTAAACTTTGCAGGCGGCGTTCTTGCGTGGGGATTATTTGTTCCCCTGCTGGTGTTTTTCCTGGGACCTCAATTGATCGACAAATATCTTGTTGCAAGCAATGGTGATTCGCTGAGCGCTTGGAGTGCACTCACGGGTCATCTCTACCGCTACATTGTTCGGCCTATCGCTGTCGGAGGAATGCTCGTTGGCGCATGCTACACTCTTTGGAAAATGCGCAAGAACTTAATTCTTGGCATCAAGCGCGGCATCGCTGATGTGAAGAAATCGGCTACTGCAAAAGCTGCAACAGAAAGAACCGAGAAAGATATTTCGTTCAAAGCAGTCATTCTCGGTATCGTCGTTGTCTTTGCATTGATGATCGGGCTTTATTTCTACTTCACAAACATGCTGCTTGGTGCAATCCTTGCCGCTGTAGTTATGCTGGTTGCAGGATTCTTCTTCGCGGCAGTTTCAGGAAATCTTGTCGGTATGATCGGTTCATCCAATAATCCAATTTCCGGTCTGACACTTGCAACCACTGTTGTGGCTGCACTGACAATGGTAATCATTGGTGTCACAGGGATTCAAGGAGTTGCCGCTGTTCTTGGTGTTGCTGCGGTGGTGTGTGTGTCATCGGCAGTTGCCGGAGAAATGCTTCAAGACCTCAAAGTTGGTCACATTCTCGGCGGAACACCATCGAAGATGCAGGTCGGAGATATTATCGGCGTTATCCTTGCCGGATTAGTGATGTTTTTCCCGCTCTATGTTCTTCACAACTCTGATCTTGCGAGCAATCCATTGACAGGCGGATTTGGCGGTTCAAAACTTCCTGCACCGCAAGCAGGATTAATGGCGGCATTGTCACAAGGAATTGTCGGCGGCGAAATGGCATGGCCGCTTGTGCTTGTTGGAATTGCGTTAGGCATTTCGCTGATATTAATCAAAGTAAAAAGTCCGATGTTATTTTCTGTTGGAATGTATTTGCCGCTCGAAACAACATTTGCAATATTCATCGGCGGATTGATCCGCGGTTTAGTCGATAAACGCGCTTCTCAACGAGGTTATAACGATGCCCAAAAGGCAAGAGTCGAGAACGCCGGAATATTGTCTGCATCCGGATTAATTGCAGGAGAGGCGTTGATGGGATTGTTCATCGCTACTGTTGTGTTTGTTCGGGATCGAATGAGCGGTAAGCCGGAATTCTGGACATTGGAAGGATTTGAATCAATTGCATCGTGGCTGGCGATTCCGATTTTTGCGATACTCGCCTTATATTTAGTCTATATTCCATTATCGAAAGCAGGAAGGGCAGACGAACCTGCACCTCCGACTGCGATGATGTAATCTGAGAAGGCGATGGCACTGAAAGATTGTGTAAAGCGTTCTATATTCGAAAAAATATTTTTCAAAAAAAATAGTTAGCGATTTAAATTGATAAGACAGAATTTAAAGCCATTAGATATTTTTGAATTAAGACCAAAGCAATTGTATCCATCTGAACTAGTGGAGAAAGGAAAAGTCGTCGTTCTTGTGCCGGAACCTCAAAGTAAACTC
>PLMS01000013.1 GCA_003142575.1 Ignavibacteriota bacterium | reverse complement strand
TTCCGTGTTCTCGTTCCCGGTGGTCGCCTGGTATGTGTTGTCGGCGATGTCTGCGTAGCTCGCCGCAATTTTGGACGGCACCTTGTGTTTCCGCTTCATGCCGACATCTGTGTCATTTGCCGCCGCATTGGTTTTGATAATCTTAATCCCATCGTTTGGCACAAGATTGCCAATGCCTCATATGAAGTCTCAAACGGTTCTAAGTTCCTTGGTAAACCCTATGAACCGAATGCAATCATCAAGAATGATATGGAATTTATCCTTATGCAGAGGAAACCCGGCGGCTATCGAAAACCGACGGAGACGCAACGAGAAGCCAGTAGAATCGGCAAGGAGGAGTTTGGACGCTGGTTTCAGCAAATCTGGAATATCCCTGGGGCTTCAACCAAGCATCACCCTGCACCGTTTCCTCTGGAGTTGGCTATACGTTTGGTACGGATGTTTTCATTCACCGGAGATACCGTGCTGGATCCATTCTCCGGTTCGGGCACGACAATGGTTGCGGCCCTAAGAACAGACCGCAATAGTATCGGGGTTGAAATTGACCAAGAATATTGCAGGATGGAAGCGCGATATCTGAAAGCGGAAACTGCTGATCTTTTCTCAAACGCCAGACTCCTATTCGAAAAGGTCACGACTGAACAGACGTGTATGGTTAGGGAAGACCAAGCCCTCTATGAAGTCAAACCCACAAAGAAGAAACTAACTTAGGCCAACAAGGCAAATTCAGCCGACTCGTGCCACTCGCGGCTGATTTTTCCGTTGGCTACTTAGAGAGTAAAGATGGAAATCCATGAAGCCGTCAAACAGATGCTTAAAATTGTTGAAGCACTTCACACGGTATATCCAAAGAAGAGATTTACCCTTGATGGTCGTCTTGTAGGGGATCTTGGAGAAATTCTTGTAGAAAACCATTATGAAATTAATCTCTATGAAGGCCAAGAAAAGCATCATGATGGGGAAACGCCAGATGGGAAGCGCGTTCAAATAAAAGCAACTATGAAAGATACGCTATCTTTTCCAGCAGATCATATTCCTCATTATTACCTTGGCATTAAAATACACAAGGATGGCCGCTTTACTGAAATTTTTAATGGTTTAGGGACAACCGCATGGGAAGCAGTCAAGAATCGAGCTCCTACCAAAACCAATCTCCATTCAATATCCATAACTGCACTTAGCAAACTGAATAGTGCCGTTAAAGATGAAGATAGAATATTAAGAAGAGCCAACAATTAAATCCACCGGACCAGCGTTCCGCGGGCCGGTGATCTCTACGTTATGCAAAAAAAAGAAATGACAATATCAATAAGCAACCCATTAATACGTGATGCAGTGTACCTAGCGTACAAAGGTAAATGTTTTTTCACTGGTAGGCCTGTTGCTCGTGAAGAAATGGTTATTGATCATCTAATCCCAATATCTAAAAACGGTAAAGATTGTTTTGAAAACTATGTACTAACATTCAAAGATTTAAATATTGGAAAAAGTAATAAAATAGATGAAGACCGAATTGGTCGCATGAAGTTTATTGTCGAACTAGTCTATGCTCCAAGAGCAAAAAAGATTTATGAAAAATTAAGCAGAATAAAATTATTGTCAAAAACAAATCGAAAACCCACGGGACTAATTCTTTTAAGAAGGAAAGATTTATTCTGGGCTGATGATCAAGAGATTGAAATACTGTCAGATTCGCCATTGGTTAATGAAAAAAACATATACGATATTCTTAAAACTATTGATAAGTTTGTCGAAATGGCAAGAGACAATGACAGTGATTTTTGTTTTGACGTTTGGCTCACGAGTGAAGAAGGCAAAAAGTTAAGAAGCATATGGTATCATGTAGGGGGACAGTATATTCGTTTGGTAAAAAAGACAAAGTATTATGAAACAAATTCTCCAGACAAATGGGCGTATTTGTATTTTAATCAGGAATATTTGGATTTCCTTGCATGGAAAGAAAAAGAAAACGAATCACTAGAAGAAATCTGGGAATTGGAAAATAAAGAAGAACTCAAAGAAAAACTTCAAGAGTTTTATGCTAAATATCCACTGCCTGAAAAGTACCGTGATGACATGACGAAAATATTTGAAGCATAACCCGTCGCTAGAGCCGATAGCGGCCCCGTGGGCCGCTTCGGCTCAGCTTTTCGTTATGAGTGAGGAAATATGAAAAAGACATCAGAGCTTCCATGGGCATCTGGCCCCGGTGAAATACTGCGGCATGGGTTATCTCTCCTCAGTCGTGATACAGACACTAATCGGCGTCTCGCAATGATCAGCATCGACAATGCCGTCGAGCTCATGACAAAGACTTACTTGGGTCTCCCCAAAAGAATCACTGGGCTGTCCATCCCCAGGAAAGAATATAATGACATTGCGGAGAGCTTCCCAGCTCTGCTCGATGGACTGGAGAAGTACGCTCCTGATAAACTTGATGGGATTGATCTTGGCACGATTGAGTGGTACCACCGGCTGCGAAACGAACTTTACCACCAAGGGAATGGCCTCACTGTTGAGCGTGATAAAGTCGAGATCTACGCGGAACTCGCCAATCTCATGTTCAAAAACTTGTTTGGCGAGGAACTCGTACCACATGCAACCCCGGCAACAGAACTCCTCGGCGAGTTCATGGCTACATGGGTTTCAATTGAGCGAGTGATGTATCGTCTTGCGGAATTAACCTATCCCAACCGACAGGAAGGCCAACGGATCAACATCGGTCCCATTTCCAGTTTCCTTGCACGAGACAAGACGCTTGACAAGTCGTTAGCTTCTGAAATTGATCAACTTCGGCAGATCAGGAACCAGATTGTCCATGGGGTGTCCGATTACAAATCCATCGTAACGGCCGACCTAATGAAGAACATGCAGAGGGTCCTTGCAGCGCTTGAGAAGAAGCTTTCCAGCTTGGGGGAGAAAGAGAATTAAGAATGATGCTCATAACCAATAGGTACACCGGATCGCCGATAAATCCGGCTC
>PLMS01000150.1 GCA_003142575.1 Ignavibacteriota bacterium | reverse complement strand
GGGTGGGCAAAAAGATACGCTTCAGAGACGTGCAGGGTTGATGTTGGAGAAACAGATAAAGCCAGTTGGGAAAAATGCTGTTTTGAATATAGATGGGACAAAAAATGTTCTCGTTTCTCCGCAAGAAAAGATTACAAAGAAGTTGGCGGAACAGAACAATGTGTTCGCACAAAAGGTTGCAAAGAAGCAAGCGTTGATGAACGCTATTACAGAAGCGATCAAAACTCAGAAGGCAGGGAAAGGCGATGCAGCCTCGGCTAAGCAATTGAATGTAATGGTACAGGATTTGGCAGAAGGTGCCTCATGCAATCCAACAGCACAACTGACGATAGAAGGGGTAGAGTTGGTGGTGACTCCGCCAAAAGATACAATTCAGAAAATAGTCGGAACGGATCTTCCCACAATGCCGAAGCCGGTGATCAGATTACAATTAAAAAATTATCACAACAAAACAGATGATACAGTAAAATTCCACTATACATTAAAAATACACTGGAAATCAGATGTTGTTAACCACCCGTGGGAAACACCAAAAAATAAAAGTGAACAATACACCGGAGATACGACAGGAACAAATGATCAAGTCATCAATTGGAAATTGAACCTTGATAATTTTGGTATGCGTGGAGGTAACGATATATCGCTTATTGTTACAGCAACTACGGCAGTAGATGGTAAAGTGTATAAAACAAATCCAGATACTTTAAAAAATCCATTTGTGATAAAAGGAAAAAACCCTGTCGTTGCAACGGTACTTGCGAAATTTAAAAATCATCTATATGCCGGTTACACAGTTGATAATTACGCGGCAGTCGCTTGGGATGAATCACGGTTTAATCAGTTTTCAACAGCATCATCATTTTTTGCACATCCACATTCGACGAAACCAAACTATCCTTTGCAAGGTCCTCCTACTGGTTTGGGACTAATGCAAATTGATCCACCTCCAAATGATACTATAGTTTGGAATTGGGTTGCAAATGTTCAAGAAGGGCAGAGACATTTTAATACAAATATTGATGCCGCAAAAAATTATCAGAATCTGGGTTATTTTAAAGAAAATAATCAAACACCAGACTCATTAAAAAATGTACCGACAAGTACCGATACAACTCAAAATCAAGTCTTTTTGCAGGCTTATTGTTTTTATAACAATGGTTCAGCACGTTATTGGGATTGGGTCGATCCAACCGTCAACAAGCAAGGAGAAACTCTTGAACCCGGACATTGGATAAAAAATACGAAAACTTGGAATATTAATGGTAAGGGTCCTGTAGCCCACACAAATGCTGTCTGGACTTATTTTATTTCTAAATCGTGGAATCATTGAGGTTACTATGAAAACAAAAAAACATTTTTGGATATCGATATATATATTATTTTTAACCTGCTTTACACAGCAAATATTCAGCCAGCCATATTATTATTATCATGGACCAGAGAAAGAGATTTCAGGTCCCGTGATAACTCCTGAATTATGGCGGTTTAATTTACAAACGAATACAAAAGAATTATTTTTTTCCGATTCCGTTTATTATGGCGCTGCAATTGTCTCTTGGGATCCGACCCAGCAATGGATTTTTCTTACTCAAGACAATAGTTACTCACATATGAATCCTGATGACTATTCCATGTTAACAGGTGTTGTTAATGCAAGCAACAGGAGAATAGTGCATGTATTTCCCGATCAGTATCCCCATCCCCCCGGGACATATCCTAATTCATTTGACGATCATTTTGTGGACGACAAGATTGTCTACGATGGAATAGTTTATAATCCGATAAAAAATGTTTTTTATGTTACATGGTTTCTACCACGTCCCGATACGGTTGCAAGCTATCTAGGTTATTTAGCTTATGAAAGAACCGCTGTCTATGATGCAACTACATTGACAGTTGTTGATACATTGGCAGTTCCTCCGGATTGGATTACAGCACAAGCATCTGTCTCCGATGATGGAAATTATTTGTATTTAGTAAACTATGAAAGTAGTTATCCGGTCGCTATTGGAAAATATTCATTAGCAACCAAACAGCTCATTATCAATCGAAATTTGTCTGATATTGTTGTTCCGGGAATACGAAAAGGTTTTGCAGATAGTAAAAAAGGAAAATACCTTATTGGATATCGATATCCTACATCACAATCTTCTGATGGAAAGTATGCATTATACAATATTGATCTTGACACATCAGTGATTATCCCGTTTCAAGAGGAATCTGATGTTTCAATTTCAAGCGACGGAAAATATGTTATTATTGAAGAAACACCATTGAAACCTAATTATCTTGAATTGCGTGTAGAACCCCATGAACTTTATGATCATCCCGGTCGCATCTCAGTTTTTAATGGTGTAACAGGCCAACTCATCCAAAAACTCAAACTGCCGCCCGACGGAAAAGTCTTAGTCTTTGATAATTATCCAAACATGCTGTATTACTATGTGGAGAAAAAGCAGAAATCTATTAACATCGATCTCAACAAGCTTGTTATTATTGGGGCAATGAGTCCGCAGATTGTTCTTGTAGGCAGCGGAGCCTTTACACTCTCTATATCAGGAAAGAATTTCACGCCGGAATCAAAGGTATGTCTCAACGGTACAAATCGGGCAACAACATTTATTGCCGATACACTCTTGCAAGCAACCATTCGTGCCGCCGATGCTGACGCCGCTATGACGGCGTATATTGCTGTCAAAGACACTCTCGCGCAATCGGCAACTGCAACGACAGATTCGTTAGCGTTGAACATTGTTTCAATTCCTTCGCAATCGCTGGTTCCGTTAGTAAACTGTATTACGCAGCAGGACGATACAACGTATACAGCGTGGTTTGGTTATGAGAATGACAGTGCTGGGTCGATTACAGTTCCAATCGGACCTCAGAATAAGTTTACTCCAACTCCGAACGATAGAACTCAACCGACAGTGTTCGAGCCGGGAAGAAAGGATAAAATCTTTAGTGTGGTCTTTAATAGTAAGAGCCTGATATGGAAACTGAACGGGAATGAAGTAACGGCATCGAAGAAGTCGCCGAAGTGCAATTGAATCAGTAGTGCTGACACAGGATGAATAGTGAGACATGAAACATTTATACTATGAAATCAAAAAAACATTTTTGGATATCGATATATATATTATTTTTAACCTGCTTTACACAGCAAATATTCAGCCAGCCATATTATTATTATCATGGACCAGAGAAAGAGACTTCAGGTCCCGTGATAACTCCTGAATTATGGCGTTTTAATTTTCAAACGAATACAAAAGAATTATTTTTTTCCGATTCAGTTTATTATGGTGCTGCAATTGTCTCTTGGGATCCGACTCAGCAATGGATTTTTCTTACTCAAGATAATAGTTACTCACATATGAATCCTGACGACTATGCCATGTTAACAGGTGTTGTTAATGCTAGCAGCAGGAGAATAGTGCATGTATTTCCCGATCAGTATCCCCATCCACCCGGTACACTTCCTCATTCATTTAACGATCATTTTGAGGACGACAAGATTGTCAACGATGGAATAGTCTATAATCCGGTAAAGAATGTTTTTTATGTTACATGGTGTCTTCCATATCCCGATACTGTTGTGGGCTATCATCGTTATTTTGCATATCAAAGAACTGCTGTTTATGATGCAACTACATTGGCAGTTCTTGATACTCTAACAGTTCCACCGGGGTGGATTACAGCGCAAGCATCTGTTTCCGAGGATGGAAATTATTTGTATTTAGTAAATTGGGAAGATGGTTATCCGACCGCTATTGGAAAATATTCATTAGCCACTAAACAACTTATTATCAATCGAAATTTGTCTGATATTGTTGTCCCGGGAATACGAAAAGGTTTTAGTGATAGTAAAAAAGGAAAATACCTTATTGGGTATCGCTATCCTTCCACACAAACTTCTGATAGAAAGCATGCATTGTACAATATTGATCTTGATACATCAGTGATTATTCCGTTTCAAGAGGAATCCCATATCTCAATTTCGAGCGATGCAAAATATGTGATCATAGAAGAAACACCATTAAAGCCCGATTATCTTAAATTGAATGTACCATCTGATGAACTTTATGATCATCCCGGCCGTATCTCAGTTTTTAATGGCATAACAGGTCAACTCATCCAAAAACTTACATTGCCGCCAGATGGAAAAGTTTTAGTCTTCGATAATTATCCTAACATGCTGTATTACTATTTGCCAAAGCAAAATCGCTCCATCAATATTGATCTTTCACAATTAGGTCCCGATACTTGCACAGTGAAACTTCTCTCCAGCACGGGTTCTCTGCTTACAAACGGCACACTCCAATATCGCGACAGCGCATGGGAAAATGCAGTGAACAACAACGACGGCACATTTACCTTCACCACTACTCGCAAGAAAGTTAGTCTCCGTATGACTTATGCATACGGCACTCAAACCAAATCGAATGTGACCATTAAGAATAATACGGTAATTATCTTCCAAACAAAAAATGTTGCTGTAAATCTGCAAAACAGTCAAGGCGCTCCGTTGGATACGGGAATCGTAGAATATAACTCTGGCGGTTGGAGAAGTTTCGGAACAACACTGAATGGTACTATAACAAAAGAACTTCTTCCAACTAAATATACATTCCGTATGACGTATAACGGTGCTACTGTCAGTAAAGCACAGAATATTGACTCAAATGCAACAGTCATATTCCAAACTGTTCCTGCGAAGGTGCAGTTACAAACAAGCACAGGCGCTCCTTTAGACACCGGTATTGTGCAATTTAATGCAAGCGGCTGGAAAAACTTTGGAACGACTTTGAACGGAGTCGTGACGAAAGAACTTCTTCCAACTAAATATACATTCCGTATGACGTATGATGGTGCCACAGTTAGCAAAGCGCAAAGCATTGATTCCAATGCAACGGTTGTTTTCCAAACAGTGAAAACAATTGTGCAATTCAATAACAGCAAAGGAAATCCGATGCCTGCCCCTTTGGGGGATACGGGAATAGTGCAGTTTAACTCAGGTGGTTGGAAAGATTTTGGAATAACCTCGAATGGAGTTGTTTCGAAAGAACTTCTTCCTGTGAAATATACATTCCGCTTAACATACAACGGCTCCTCTGTTAGTATAGCACAGAATGTTGATTCTAATGCAACGGTTGTTTTTTCAACTGTATTATGTACGGTGAGCGTGACCAACACAGCCGGCAGTTTATTGAACAATGCTATCGTAAGCTATAATGCCGGCGGGTGGAAAGTCATAGGTACGACTGTAAACGGTATTGTGATAATAGAATTGCTGCCTGTAAAGATACAATTCCGTGCAGCATATGGATCAAAGCAGCAATCAGTGACACAGGATGTTTCAACGAATCCATTTATAGCAATTATATTGCCGATTCAGTAGCTGATATTACGCAAAGAGGAAAAGAACAACTGTCATTCCCTCACGTTTTTAGAGGGAATCCAGAAAAATGGATGCCCGACAAAAGCATTCGGGCATGACAACTTTATTTTGTTAGGCGCTGTTCCTACCGTGCGTAATATCAGTCAGTAATTTGAAATTGGAGGATATATGAAAAAACTATGTGTAATACTCCTACTGTATGCAAGCATTGCCGCAGCTCAAACCGACAGCGCGTATACTATTCCTTTCGCATCGAAGGGCAATACGATAGAACTGACGGTGGCAAATACATCTAAGATGACAACACAAGCTGTGAATGTGAGTGTGAGCAATGCTCCGAGCTGGGTAAAGTTCGATTCCACCCGTCAAACGATCAAGGCCCTCACGGCAAGCGCAGAACAAACGGCAACGTTTGCGTTTACTGTCGATAAATCTGCGCCGGTAGGAAAAGGACAGACACTCACGTTTTCCATCACTGCGAACGGACAAACGTGGACGAAGAATATCGCAATCAAGGTTGCACCTCCGTCAACGTATGAGCTATTTCAAAACTATCCGAATCCGTTTAATCCGACAACAACAATCGAATACCAGTTGCCTGGCACTGGAACACGATTTAATGTGTCGATAAAAATATATGATGCAATCGGGAGAGAAGTTGCCAATCTTGTGAATGAAATGCAGGAACCTGGATATTATCAGAAAATCTTCAATGCAAGTCGATATGCTAGCGGAATGTATATTTACCGTCTCGTTGCAACAGATGAGCAGAATAAACAGCATGTGTTCCAGAAGAAAATGCTGATGCTAAAATGATCATTCATGCTAAAATTGCACTGAAAAGAGTTTCTTCTTTAAAAGATTACCTATAACAATTTTAAATTTTTCGTTTGTCTGCATATCATTCAGAAGATCTATACCATTAGCGAAAATCACTCATTTACTCATCTACTCATCTACTCAACTACTCATAGGCTTAACTGCTCATAGGTTCATCAGCTCATTTGCTCCAGTTGCTTTCCCCTTCACTTTTCCGTAGTTTTCTTAAAGAGATGAATTCAAAGCCACAATAATACAGGTGTAATGTATTGATTGTCATCATAGGTATTTTTGCCGGGTATCTTGTCGGCTCTATTCCTACGGCATATCTTATTGTTCGTCTGAGGGCAGGGCTGGATGTGCGCACGCAAGGCAGCAGAAATGTTGGCGCTCTCAATGCATACAATGTGACGCAATCAAAAAAAACGGGGATTGTGGTTGGAATATTGGATGGACTCAAAGGATTGGCTGTCGCATTGGCCGCCGGACAACTTCTCGGGGGATCGTTCTGGATTCAATCATTGACATTGAGCGGAGCTATCATCGGGCATAATTATCCGGTATGGCTGCGGTTTCATGGTGGAAGAGGGTTATCGACTGCGGCTGGCGGTATGTTCGCCATTGGAATCAGCTATACAATTGTTTGGTGTTTGACGTGGTTTATTTCATCAAAATTCTTCAAGGGTGTTTTAAATGTGAACCTTGTTGCCATTATCCTCGCACCCATTATTCTCCTGATGCTTCCCTCTGCGTGGATTGAAGCAGTGATGGTACGCAAAGTTCCTGCAACTGATTATAGATTTTTTTCGTTTATCCTAAGCGGGATTCTTCTGATGAGTCATTGGAATGCCGTGAAGATTTTTTTTAAAATTGAACATTAATATCTGAATTCTATTTTTAAGAAGAGGTTGTACTATGAATAATCCGTATGTACGTTTCTTTATAATATTAACCGTGCCGCTGCTTGTTGGTTTTGGTATCGGATATGTTGTAAAACCAGCCGGAGTGCAATCAGCACAAGCTGCCAATGCAACCTTCGATCAGGCATTTTCATCAACGGGACAAGCACAAGAAAAGAATGCACAAGAAAGTGATCAGCTCGCTGGCTCCCGGCAGAACGCCATCACACGTGCGGTGGCAAAATTAAGTCCCGCAGTCGTCGGCATCAATGTTATTGCGGTGCAGCAGGTTCGGTATCGCGATCCGTTCTCGCAATTCTTTGATGACCCGTTCTTCAAACCTTTTTTTGGAGATCGTGTCTACAATCAAGAAGTGAAAGAGCTTGGTTCCGGTTTCATCATTTCTCCGGATGGATATATCGTTACGAACGATCACGTTGCAGGAAATGGAACGGATATTACAATAACCATTACGGGCGGAAAACAGTTGAAAGCAAAGGTCGTCGGTACCGATCCGGCAACGGATATTTGTCTGCTGAAGGTCGAAGGAAAAGATCTTCCGTATGTTACATTGGGCAATTCTGATGATGTGGTTATTGGTGAATGGGCTATTGCTCTGGGAAATCCGTTTGGTTTGTTCGAGATTAACGACAAACCGACTGTGACGGTCGGTGTCATTAGTTCTACAGGAATGAAGTTGGGACAATTGCAAAACCGTTATTATCGAGATATGATTGAAACAGATGCAGCAATCAACGGAGGCAACAGCGGCGGACCGCTTGTCAACAGCAGCGGAGAAGTGATCGGGATGAACACGCTTATTTTCACCGGAGGACAAAGTAATACATATATCGGCTATGGATTTGCAATTCCTATCAATAAAATTAAAAAGATCGTGATCGATTTAAAGAAAAAGGGAAAGATTGCGCACGATATTACTGCAGGCTTCGATGTACAGCCGGTGGATGCCCGCATTGCACAATATTTCGGAATGAAACAGCCGCAAGGCGTTATCGTCAGCGATATTCACTCCGGCGGGCCCGCGGAAGCAGTAGGCCTGAAAGTCGGTGACATCGTTCTTGAAGTGAATGGCGAGAAAGTGAATTCGGACAGCGACATTCTTTCTGTGATGGTCGAATTAAGTCCTGGCGATATTTTAAAATTCAAAATTTACCGTGAACACAAAACCATTGACGTTGCTCTCAAACTGGCAGCGACACCGAAGGGAAAATAATGATAGAACGATATACACGCCCCGCCATGGGAAAGATTTGGGAGGATGAAAACAAGTTTCGTGTTTGGCTGGAAATTGAAATGCTGGCATGCGAAGCGCAGGCGAAACTTGGTGTTATTCCGAAAAAAGTTGTGAAACTCATTCGGGAAAAAGGAAATTTCAAAGTCTCGCGCATTCTTGAAATCGAACAGGAAGTAAAGCATGATGTTATCGCATTCCTGACGAATGTCGGCGAATACGTCGGACCCGAATCGCGTTTCATTCATCTTGGTATGACGTCATCAGATGTTCTTGATACCGCATTGGCTGTTCAGATGAAACAGTCCGCAGAGTTGCTGCTGAAAGGGTTGGAAGGATTAAAGAAGGTTCTTGCACGACGGGCGAAAGAATTTAAACACACGATCATGGTCGGCAGAACCCATGGCATTCATGCTGAACCGGTGACATTTGGATTGAAACTTGCATTATGGTATGCAGAAATTGAGCGCGATATCGAGCGGCTCAAGGCGGCGCTAAAAACTATTTCCGTTGGAAAAGTTTCCGGTGCAGTGGGCACGTATCAGCATCTTGATCCCGCTGTTGAACGCTATGTTTGTAAGAAACTTGATCTTCAGCCGGCACCGATTTCAACTCAAGTACTTCAACGTGACCGCCACGCTGAATTTATGAATACACTCGCAATCTGCGGGTGTTCATTAGAAAAATTTGCGACAGAAATTCGACATCTCCAAAAAACCGAAGTACTGGAAGCAGAAGAATTTTTCTCGAAAGGTCAAAAAGGCTCTTCGGCAATGCCGCATAAACGAAATCCCATTGTCTGCGAACGTATTGCAGGATTAGCGCGAGTCCTTCGTTCAAACGCTCTGGCAGCAATGGAGAATGTCGCATTATGGCACGAACGCGATATTTCGCATTCGTCGGTTGAACGCGTAATTATACCAGATAGTTGTATTCTTCTCGATTTCATTCTTGCAGATATGACAAAGATCATCGATAATCTGCTTGTCTATCCCGACCATATGGCGCGCAACCTCAATGCTACGCGCGGGCTTATCTTCTCGCAAGAAGTATTGCTGGCGTTGACGAAGAAAGGCATGAAGCGCGAGGATGCATATAAAATGGTGCAGGAACAAGCAATGAAAGTGTGGAAAGAAGAAAAGGAATTTAAAGCACTGCTTCTGGGAAATGAAGAAGTCATGAAGATTCTTTCAAAAAAAGAGCTTGATGAACTTTTTGATCCAAAAAGAAGTTTAAAACATGTCGATTATATCTTTGAGCAAGTAGGAATCCACTAACGTTGGAGGACCGCTATGCCGCAAAAGTTTCAGAATTTCATCAACGGACATTGGGTTGACGCGAAATCGGGAAAGACCTCTGCTAACCGCAATCCAGCCAATTGGGACGATATCGTTGGATTGTTTCCGAAATCAGGAAAGGAAGATGTCGACGAAGCAGTGAAAGCTGCTCGTGCGGCATATGAGAAGTGGCGATTAATGCCGGCGCCGGCACGCGGTGACATCTTAAGAAAAATAGGCGACCTTCTTGTGAAAAATAAAGAAGAGATCGCTCATGAGATGACGCGCGAAATGGGAAAAGTGCTCGATGAAACTCGGGGTGATGTTCAAGAGGGGATTGATACTGCGTACTATGCAGCGACAGAAGGACGTCGGTTGTTTGGGCATACCGTTCCATCAGAACTTCCCAACAAGTTTGCCATGGCAATCCGTGTTCCGATTGGTGTGGCGGGTATTATCACCCCATGGAATTTTCCTATGGCGATTCCGACATGGGGAATTTTTCCTGCAGTACTTTCCGGGAACACCGTCGTCTTTAAACCTGCAAGCGACACGCCAAAGACTGCGACGACACTTATCCAAATAATGATGGAAGCTGGAATACCAGAAGGTGTCGTGAACCTTGTTCATGGCACCGGCGGAGAAGTAGGCAATGCCATCGTTACACATCCTGATGTTGATATGATTTTGTTCACCGGTTCATCCGAAATTGGTAAGCAAATTTCGCGGGATGCAAGCGCAACGCTGAAGCATGTCTCGCTTGAACTTGGAGGCAAGAACGCACAAATTGTAATGGACGATGCTGATCTCGTGCTTGCACTCGATGGCGTGTTATGGGGTGCGTTCGGTACTACGGGTCAGCGTTGTACGGCAACAAGCCGATTGATTCTTCATGAAAATGTCTACGAGAAGTTTATGGAGATGTTGGTTGAGCGGACGAAGAGACTTAAATTGGGCAACGGACTTCTTCCGACGATCGATATCGGTCCCTGTATCAATGAAGCACAGCGAAAAATTGTACAGTCATATGTAGAAATCGGAAAGAATGAAGGTGCTCAACTCGTTTGCGGCGGTACTATTGCTCATCAAGGTGATTTGGCAAAGGGTTGGTTTTATGAACCGACGATCTTTGACAATGTGAAGCCATCTATGCGTATTGCTCAGGAAGAAATCTTTGGTCCCGTGCTTTCTGTTCTTCGTACAACATCACTTGAAGAAGCTGTTGGGATTTTGAATGGAACAATCTACGGTTTATCCTCTTCTCTCTACACGCGGGATGTGAATAAAGCATTTGCTGCAATTCGAGATATTCAGGCAGGGATCACGTACATTAATGTACCGACAATCGGAGCAGAAGCGCATTTACCGTTTGGCGGAGTAAAACAAACTGGCAACGGTCATCGTGAAGGCGGCTGGGCAGTCTATGATTTCTTCACTGAATGGAAATCTGTATATATCGATTACAGCGGCAGGCTTCAGCGGGCGCAAATTGATAATTATTAATAGGGATGAAAAATCTTTAAATAGCTCTTTCAATTCATTATTACTTTAGGCGGTTTTTTACGATGGAGGATAATATGAAATTCATAAATATTCTTTCCGCTTTTCTTACACCGATAATTGGACTAACCACTATATCCATCCTTGTTCTACAGTATTTGTTGCAGCGATATAGAGTCCGTAAAGATTTATATGAGCCGCGAATCAAAATATACCGAGCTGTCAACGAATTTTTGATGCACGCAAATCAACATGATAATGTCAGCGAAGATACATTGACAGCTTTGATCCAAAGCACTACAGAAGCTCGCTTTCTTTTTAGAGGAAAGATAAGAAAGCATATTTACCTCTTGCATAGTAAAGGTTTAAAATTACAGATCATAAATAAAAGATTGGATAATCCACACCTTGAAAGAGGAGGAGAGCGAGACAAGCTTGTGGATGCTCTTGAGGAGCATTCGAATTGGTTTTCCATACAGGTCGAGAAAACGAACAAATTATTTTCTAAGTATCTTACTTTGGATGAATAGCTGATAAAAATAGCCCAACCGCGGCTCAAGTCTGACTGAATGAGCGCTGGTACATTTTGCATTGCGCTTAGAAGTCTTTTTCATTTTGAAAGTCCTTTCTATGAACTTGTTTCGTTTAGTATATTATTCGTAATTTTTCAGCGGCGCAGCTTATGCACCATCCGTTAGGCAACTTTAACATCATGCGATCCTATTATGATATTAGCGATTGACGAATCTGGCTCTTTTACCGAAGGCTCGCAAGAATTCAGTGTCTTTGCCGCTGTTCATCTCCGTCAACGAAAAACGCTTTATAAAATGAAACGTGAACAGTTCGCGATTTGGGAAAATAGTCTTCCGAGATCATTAAAGAATTCCAAAGGAGAAATCAAAAGTTCTTCTCTCTCTGATGAACAATTATTATCCTTTTGCAAAGATGTTCTAATGACACAGCAACGTGTTGCTGTTACTCCAATAATTATTAATCCCTCGGAGAATCCCGCAAGAATCGTTGAAAAACATCAATCTTCCCAACTCAAAGATATAGAGATAGGCATAAAAGAATATGCAAAACTTGGTAAGCCAAAGATGGCAAAGAGTTACGAAGAATTTCGAAATTGGTTCGCCAAATTAAATTATTCAAAGTATTTGAAGTTGTTTAGTCTTGGTAATCTCATAGTTATTTCTCTTTCAAATGCTTTAGGGCATTCTATAGCAAATAAGTACGACAATGAACTCGTTCAGCTTAAATTCATGATTGATCGTGATTTCATCAAAGAACCAAGACATAATGCTTTTTGGAGAGAACTCCTTAGAAGTCAAATTTACCATGCGAGTAAAATGTATCCTCTTCCTCTCCTTAATACTTGGGCTCGTAAAGGTCATCCATTTCTTGCAAAGTATTCTAAAGATGGCGAATTAAGTTTAGGCAAGCTCTTTTGGGAACGGTGTACCTTTGATAATTCTCATGAAAATTTCGAGATAAGAATGGCGGATGCGATATGCACAATTATTTCTCGTAACATAAATAGAAATCAATGTGAAGATTCGTACAAGCTACTTCGTTTTTGTTTTATTCGCGATCGGCGAGTTACAAATTTAGTCCTGAATGATTTTGATATTTCTAAATGGAGCTATAAACCAGAGGATAATCCTTGGTTAAAGTTGCCTAACCAGGCGCTGCTTACGGAATGAGCGTCGATGATAATTCATGTCGCGTGTAGGTTTTGTAAAATTGGAAAGTAAATTACATGGAACTCGGTTCGTGCAGTGGTACATTTTAAGTTCACGTTGTCGCAGCTTAGCGGTCATCATTCAGGAGATACAATGAAAACTTTATTTATATTTTCTACTCTTTTCCTTTCATTATTAGTCGTATCTTTTTGCGACTTGCATGCACAATCTGGCTGGTTCTGGCAAAATCCCTTACCACAAGGAAATAATCTCTATAGCGTCTCCTTCATCGATGCCAACACAGGAACAGCGGTAGGGAAATATGGTACAATTCTTCGCACCACCAATGGCGGGGCAAGTTGGACGAACCAGACAAGCGGAACGACGAATGATCTCCATGGTGTCTCCTTCACCGATGCCAACACAGGAACGGTGGTGGGAGATGGTGGCATAATTCTTCGCACCACCAATGGCGGTGCAAGTTGGACGAGCCAGTCAAGCGGAACGACGGATTTTCAAAGCGTCTCCTTCACCGACGCCAACACAGGAACGGTGGTGGGAGGTCTCACAATTCTTCACACCATCAACGGCGGCGCAAATTGGACGAGCCAATCAAGTGGATTGGGAAGGAATGGTCTCTATAGCGTCTCCTTCACCGATGCCAACAAAGGAACGGCGGTGGGAACTGGTGGCATAATTCTTCGCACTATCAATGGCGGTGCAAGTTGGACGGGCCAGACAAGCGGAACGACGAAATGGCTCCATAGTGTCTCCTTCACCGATGGCAGAACAGGAACGGCGGTGGGAGATTGGGGCACAATTCTTCGCACCACAGATGGCGGCATAAGTTGGGAGAGCATTTCAAGTGGAACGATAAATAACCTTAATAGCGTCTCCTTCACCGATGCCAACACTGGAACTGCGGTGGGAGATAATGGCACAATTGTTCGCACCACCAATGGCGGGACAAGTTGGGAGAGCATTTCAAGTGGAACGATAAACAACATTCATAGCGTCTCCTTCACCGATGCCAACACAGGAACTGCGGTGGGAGATAATGGCACAATTGTTCGCACCACTAATGGCGGCGCAAGTTGGACGAGCCAGTCAAGCGGAACGTCGGATTATTTCACTAGCGTCTCCTTCGCCGATGCCAACACAGGAACGGTGGTGGGAACTGGTGGCACAATTGTTCGCACCACAGATGGCGGCGCAAGTTGGACGAGCCAGACAAGCGGAACGACGAATGATCTCTTGGACGTCTCCTTCACTGATGCAAACACAGGAACGGCGGTGGGATGGAAGGGTACAATTGTTCGCACCACCAATGGCGGGACAAGTTGGACGCTCCAGTCAAGCGGAACGACGATTGATCTCTATAGCGTCTCCTTCAACGATACAAACACAGGAACGGCTGTGGGAGGAAATGGCACAATTCTTCGCACTACCAATGGCGGGGAAAGTTGGACGAAACAGTCAAGCGGAACGACGAATTGGCTCTATAGCGTCTCCTTCACCGATGCCAACAAAGGAACGGCGGTGGGAGAAGGTGGCATAATTGTTCGCACCAATAATGGCGGCGCAACTTGGACGAGCCAGACAAATCCGTTAAGCGGAACGTTGGATTATTTCACTAGCGTCTCCTTCACCGATGCCAACACAGGAACGGTGGTGGGAACTGGTGGCACAATTGTTCGCACTACAGATGGCGGGGCAAGTTGGACGAGCCAGTCAATCAATCCAACGGATACGCTCTTAGGCGTCTCCTTCACCGATGCCAACACAGGAACGGCGGTGGGGAATAATGGCACAATTCTTCGCACGAACACTGGAGGGGTTACGGCAGTTAAAGAGTATGTGAGTACCACTATCCCGACAGGTTTTTCCTTAATGCAGAACTACCCCAATCCTTTTAATCCTAATACTGCCATTCGCTTCAGTCTTGCGGAGGCTTCATTTGCTTCATTGAAGGTGTATAATATTGTTGGCCAAGAAATCACGACACTGGTAAACAAGAGAATGTCGCCGGGAATATACGAAGTATCCTGGAATGCGAACGGATTGCCAAGCGGAGTGTATTTCTACCGTTTGCAGGTCGGTTCATACACTGAGACCAAAAAACTCGTTTTACTCAAATGAGACAATTGCGACATAACCAGGTACTGTGTTCAAAGTCAAGAGTAGAAATAAAGAAATATGTTTTCACCAGCCGATCCGCCGTCTTTCGCGTTTTATGCGTCCGCTATATTTTTGGAGGATTAGCGGAGCGGCCATCCGTCAGGCAGCCAAATGAGTGATTTCGATCTTAGCATACTTATTAATCTTAGTATATCTGAACTACTAGATATCGCTAAAGCAAAATCGAAAGGAGATCATGACTCCCTTTCAAAGAGCATTTATTTGGGTTCATTTACACTGAATTCTAAATTACCTTATAAAACGACCTTGATGCGTGAAGTGCTTTGTCATCGGTTTAACGATTTTGCAAATGCCGCCGTAGAATTGTATGAGTTAAATAGGATTGTTCCCGCTTTCGTTCTAACTCGTGCGGTCATGGAAGATACAGCAATTATGTATTCTTTGTTCACCAGAACTTCAGAATTTGTGAAAACAAAAAATGATGATTTGTTTGATCAATTTTTAATGAAAGGAATATTCGGAAGTAGGAATGAATTAACTCCCCTGCAATCTAATAACATTTTGACTGCTATTGATCACATTGATAAGAAATTTAATGGTACAAGAAATATGTATGATATGTTGTGCGAATTTACTCATCCAAACTATGCTGGAGCGATGGGTTCATATTGTTCTGTTGATGAAGAAAAACATATTACTTATTTCGGAAAGGAACATGTTAGCTTGCCTGTTGAGAATGGACTTATTCCGCTCATTATTTGCTTTGATTTATTCACCGATTATTACAATTCTTTAGCCGGACAAATTAAAATCATGAATGATTGTTATGAGCAGAAGAGTAAATAAATTTATTTGACTGCCTAACCATTTTAAAAGATTTTGCGAAGCGGCAGTCTGTTAAGACACCTGAATTTCAACATTGGAGAAACCTATGAATGAATTTCTTTTAGGATTAATAATTGTTGTCATAATCGCAAATCTGGCTTATACCATTTGGTCTTATTTCTCTTTAAAAAAGTTAAGTAATCGGAATCAGGTAGTTACTTTAGAGGATAAGTTTTTGCTTGAGCACATTGTACATACACGGTCAAGTTTGAATGTAATTTACACAAGTATAGTGACTGTTTCCTTTCTCCTTGCATTCTTTGGTTTCAATCTTAAAGATAAACTAACACAAGAAGTTACAAAAGAAATCTCAGCGTCTGCAAAAGTAGATTTAGATATGCTCAGAACAAAGGCAAACGAAATCTCAATACTTGATTCACTTTCTACGTCAAAAAGTGCAGATATTGTCAGAATTGCCGAAAAAGCTCGTCTGACTCTTGACGGCATTACCAAAAACATGCAAAGACTTTATGTTATTCAAGGTTTGCCTTTGCCTGTTAATCCCCAAAAGCATTTCTATAAATATTCAGAGTTGCGACCAGTTGATGGTAGCATAATACAAGCTTTCTCGAAGCCACCTGTAATTTTTTGTCGAGGATATGATAACGAAGCTGAAATACCAATGCGAGTGAAGGCAACTACGGATGGAATTGAGGTTGGGCAAACCGTTATACCTTTTAATGTTGATCTTTTCATTTATCCAACGCAATAATCGGAATTATTGTGGTGTCAGGACTTACTTGTCCGCCGTCTTTTTGGCGGAAGGAGGGCAGGTGTGAGTAACTTCCTGCCAATTCGCTGTTTGACATTTGTAGTTTGTTTTTTGTAATTTAAGTTATGTTAGGTCGTCCATATATCATTTCGTTCTATGAGCATCAGGAATTCTTCTGATGGATCGGTGCATGTGCGGTAAATGTATCGCACGCGTAAGAATCACAGAATCCGTTTACAGTGTGAATTTCGAGGTGCAACATGTCCGAAAAGAAAAATGAAAAACCGACGACAACAAACCCCATAAAAGTCCTTCCGTCTGAAGTGCATACAGTGCTGAACCGGCACATGCTGGCAGATGGTTTTAATCTCGTTGTAGATCTTCAAAAAAGTCATGGATCATATATTTACGACTCACGTGCGAATCGAACCCTGCTCGATTTCTTTTCATTTTTTGCTTCCAGTGCGTTGGGTATGAATCATCCCAAGTTAACGACTCCGGAATTTCTTGAAAAGCTTGGGCGTGCGGCAGTCAACAAGCCGTCAAACTCCGATGCCTATACCGTAGAGATGGCGGAGTTTGTGGAGACATTTGCGCGCATTGCTCAGCCGTCATACCTGCCGCATGCCTTCTTTATAGAGGGAGGTGCATTAGGGAATGAGAATGCATTAAAAGCCGCATTCGATTGGAAAGTGCGTAAGAATCTCGCCAAGGGTTATACACGCGAACTCGGTATGCAGGTTATTCATTTCAAGAATGCATTTCATGGGCGCACCGGCTATACCATGTCGTTGACCAATACTGATCCTCTCAAGGTCAAGTACTTCCCGAAATTTCAATGGCCTCGCATTCACAATCCGATTCTTTCTTTTCCGCTCACAGATGCAGTATTGGAGCAAGTGAAAAAAGAAGAGACGATGGCAATTGATCAGATCAAAAATGCCATCAGCCAGAATCCGGATGATATCGCAGCGCTCATTATCGAACCGATTCAAGCAGAGGGCGGCGATAATTATTTTCGAAAAGAATTCTTTATCGAATTGCGCACCATCTGCGATGAAACCGACATCATGTTCATCTTTGATGAAGTGCAAGTTGGTGTCGGCATCACAGGAAAGATGTGGGCGCATGAATATTTTGTAAAACCGGACATGATGTCGTTTGGTAAGAAGATGCATGTCTGCGGATTTGTCTCAAGCACGCGCATCGATGAAACTCCTGATAATGTCTTTCATGTACCGAGTCGCCTGAACTCTACGTTTGGCGGCAATTTGATCGATATGGTACGTGCTGCCAGGATTTTAGAAATTATCGATGAAGAACATCTTGTGGAAAACGCCCGTGTCGTGGGAGAATATTTACACAAGAACCTTCTTGCACTGGAGAAAGAATATCCGGAACTTGTAAATAATGTTCGCGGACTTGGTCTCTTCTGCGCAATGGACCTGGATGCACATCAGAATCGTGAACTGATCAAAGAGAAAGCATTGGGAAAAGGACTGATGCTCATCGGCTGCAGTGATCGGACGATTCGTTTTAGACCGCCGTTGAATTTGTCGAAAGCGGAAGTAGATGAAGGGATTGATATTATGCGCCGCTGTCTGAAAGAAATGAAGCCGGCCTAAGAAAGAAAGAGTATGGAAACATCGCAACGAACAAATAGGGCAGATATCAAGCTTAACACCAAAATTGTACGGGAACTGCTTGTGAGGTTTATCAAAGACCAGACGACGAATGCCGGATTTGCAAAGGGCGTTATCGGTATTTCCGGCGGAGTTGATTCGGCTGTGTCGGCGACGCTGGCAGCGGAAGCGCTGGGGAAAGAGAACGTTCTCGGTGTGATGATCCCCTATCGTACGAGCAATCCTAAGAGTGTTGAAGATGCAAGGCTCGTCATTCAAGCGACCGGCATTCGCTCGGAACTCGTGGATATCAGCAAAATGGTGGATGGATACTGCGAGGAAAATAAGATTACCGATTCGCTTCGCCGCGGCAATGTGATGGCTCGTATGCGAATGATTGTACTCTATGATCTCTCGGCGCGTGAGAAAGCACTGGTGATCGGCACAAGTAATAAAACGGAAATTCTCGTCGGATATGGAACTCAACATGGCGATCTTGCGAGCGCAATCAATCCGGTGGGTGATCTCTACAAGTCGCAGATCTGGCAGCTTGCAGAAGTACTTGGAGTTCCAAAGTCGGTCATCGAGAAAGCACCATCTGCGGATTTGTGGGAAGGGCAGACGGATGAGACCGAAATGGGTGTGACCTATGCAAAGCTGGATGCTTTGCTCTATGAGATGATCGATGAACGGCATTCGGATGAAGAATTGGTGACGTTGGGATTCGAAGAAACGCTCATCAAGAAGGTACGTGGAATGATTCAGCAGAACCAATTCAAGCGCCGCCCACCGGTAATAGCAAAGGTTTCTTACCGCACGGTGAATATCGATTTCCGTTACGTCCGTGACTGGGGAATCTAAGATGTCAGAACATGTTAACGGTACGCTCTTTCTTGTTGCCACTCCCATTGGCAATTTAGAAGATATCACATACCGCGCCGTGAAGGTTCTGAGTTCGGTCGATCTTATCGCCGCGGAAGATACGCGTAAGACGAAAATCTTGCTCGATCATTACAATATCAATAAACCGATGATGAGTTATTATAGCTACAACGAAAAAGGACGCGCACCACAATTAATCGAAAAACTTCTTGCCGGTCAATCCATCGCACTTGTCTCGGATGCGGGAACGCCAGGAATTTCTGATCCGGCATTTCATATCGTTCAGCAAGCATTGAAAAAGGAAATACCGATCATTCCTATTCCCGGTCCGACAGCATTTATTTCTGCACTTATTGCCAGCGGCCTTCCAACAAACCGGTTTGTCTTTGAAGGATTCCTTCCGCAGAAGAAGGGTCGCAAAACAAAATTTGAATCACTCAAACCGGAATCGCGAACGATTATTCTTTATGAATCTCCTCATCGCATTCTCAAGACGCTGGCGGATGTTGTTGCATTCTTCGGCAATCGCCGGATTGTCGTTGCGCGCGAACTGACGAAAAAGTTCGAAGAAATTGTGCGCGGAAACGCAGAATTCGTTCTCGCGCAGCTTGAAAAGAAAACACCGCGCGGTGAATACGTTGTCATCATCGAAGGAAACGAGTCACAGTCCGACGACGCGCTGACCTTTGAGTGACCACAATCTTCTCTGACTCTTCTGATTCCTTTTTCCACACGTGTCTCTTTCAATAACAGAGGCATTGTCTTGTCTCAGGCCTGTCTTGGTCAACGAATAGAGATATTTTTTTTTCTCCGTATCATATTATCTCAATATATTTTGCACTTTTCTTGAACAGATCTTAGGGTGCAGGTTCTGCATCCAAGTGCAAACTTTGCATGGTGCAAACTGCATTTCTGCGTTTTCATTCCATTGTGCCTATGATTTCTACGGTACCAAACTTGCCACATATTATGTAGTTATATGCACATGAAGACTATAACTTTCATAAAAGGAGACGTGAAAAATCATTAAACTATTCTTTATTCTCAGCATCCAAAGTTCAGATTAATAGTTAGCTAAATCACTGTGTTTCATTTAATATGGAGAGAATCATGAAACAATACTTTTTTGTTTTTTGCGCAAGTCTATTCCTGCTCTTGTTCGTAATAGGATGTGAAAAGTCATCAAATATGGCAACTCAGCCCGGCAATTCTATGCCTGTATCACAACAGAATCAGGCCGCGATGGCGAGCCTCATTGCACAGGATCAGTTGTTTACAACGGATCAAACGGCATTGAGTGATGCTGTGCCGGCATTGGCAAAAACAGATACTGCCATCCTCCCGCGCGGTTGGGGACGCAAAATCGAGAACGCGACGCGATCCGTTACCTACAACCAGCTGAATGACACAACGGTCATAGCGACTGTGACAAATACTCTAACGGGACAAGTGTGGATACGTATCAAACGAAGTCCTAAAGACACAATTATTTACAAACCTCTCTCGGAAACGATTATCCACAGAGTGGAATTCAGCCAAGTTCCAGTTTCCGGATTCGATTCCCTGCGAAACTGGAAGATGGTCGCCATCTCTGGAGTACAGGGTGGAACGAACAACAGCGGATTGATAATCCAAAATGTGACGTTCTATATGAACACTGATACCATCAGCGTGACCGATCCATTGGATTCGCTATTCCAAGTTGCACATATGACGCATAGCAGGCGCTGGGGAATTCGAGAGTTGCAACCGAGTTCCGCGGCGTCCTTCGAAGTGCAAGTCACTGTAAAGAGCACGGGCCCTGACAGCGATATCGTTGTCAATCATCGTCCGTTCTGGTTTAGCTCAGGATGCATGTACCGGCGCGCTTCGATGGCGTTGGTCAGTTCGGTCTCCAACGGAGATGGTACATTTACAAGAGTATACCAATCGGATAGATGGGTTTGGCCAAGCGCGTTCGCCGGGAGATACTTGGTATACGTTGGAGCCATTACACGACAATCGATCTACGACGATCAGGCGCCGTTCTCTTCAAATATTTGGGCGATTCCGTACGTAGTAGAATGAACGAGACACCTCTTCCGCAGTAGCTCCTGTGGTAGTGGATATCAAGCCTCCGGTCGTTGTTCGGTCGGAGGCTTTGTTATTTTTGAGAGGATGCTAAAATTTGATTTAAAAGGAGAGATACCTGATATGGTTTTTCGAGTTGCGGCACATGACCGCATTGAGGGATAGAATGTGCAGCTAAGTCTGGTAATAATTTCTTCATTATGTTGACTGATTCTTTTGAAATCAATCGATCCTCATTTCCCCAAATAACATCTACCGGCATTGGAAGCGCTGAAATCTTTTGATTGAGAAAATCTTCTTCACGAATAGACCTCACAAAATCCCTTACGTGTTTTTTCTTTAAGGATTGAAAGATAGAGCTTGTAAAAGGTTTGAAGTACCACGGATAATGAGACCACATATGATGAAGGAGCTGCCGAGCATCGTCAAGAGTAAATAGATCGAATAAGTTTGCTTGTTGTTCTACTCCTGGATATTGAATACCGGCGTTGTTGATGAGGATCAGATGTTCCACCGATTCAGGATGATTGAGCGCTGCACGAGCCGCGAGCCATCCACCAAGCGAATGTCCGATTAAAATAATTGGTAAGCGCTGTGTACGCTGAATAAATTGTTCCACAGCACAATCCAATTGCGCAAGCGAGAAGAAAGGATCGCCTGAAGTGATTTTTGAGAAACCATACCCCGGAAGATCAAGACAAGAAATAGTGTACGATTTGGAAAGCGACGGAAGTATTTTGATCCAAGAACTGGAAGATGTGCCGAGACCGTGGATAAAAACAAGTCGCTTTGAGGCTTGTGGGCACTGTCGCTGGAAATAGTGCAACCTGCTGGAATCAAATTGAAGATGGCAGCTTTGAAATCCATGCCGATGGAAACTATATCTCACGAGCCGATGAAGGGTAGTGATGATCATGCTAAAACGGAAATTTGTGATTATACCAATGCTTCGTCATTTCCATCCAGAAAAATAGACCGCGCCACTTGCCATATGGTTTATACCTTCGTTCAATGGTACGGTCACTCACTGTTCGACCACTGTGATACAATTCGTAGTACTTACCACGCACCCAGGAATCTAATCCAAGATAGTCGTACCGACCAAGAAGTTTCAGAATATTTCCTGCAGCATACTCACCAACACCTTTGATGGAACGCAGTTCTTTGAAAAGTACACCGGTGGATAATTCTGAAGATCGCCAATTTTCTACATTGAGTTTGCCGTTTGTGACCTTTTCTGCAAATTCCAGAAGAAACGGAGAACGATATCCTGCTCTGATGGTTTTTCTGAAAAATTGTTCCGAAGTTCCTGCGAGAGTTTCGGGCGATGGGAAGTTCTTGTACGAGTCGTCAAATGGCCTTCCCAATTCACCAACAAGGTTCTCCACCATAATCGTCGTGAGCGCCCAGCTGCAATTTGTGGTGCAGATCATTTTAACGATATCTTCAAACACTGACGGTGCGTGAAGCATCCGTCCGGCTTTCATTTTGGCAATCCATCGATACGTGGAAAAACGTTTCACCTCTCGATAGAAGTCAGAATAATCCTCTGTGAGTCGAAGACACGATGCTATTTGGTGCTTAATATTGAAACACTGAGCAGTTGTTAGTTTACGAGGATAACTCACTCGAATATTGAGAGGTGAGTCCTTTTGGCTGGTGATTTGACAATATGCAAGTGAATTATCGCTCAAAGTGAGAAGTCGATTGAATGATGGCTGCTCTTTATCCACACTGAACGGTAACAGCGAACACCATCCATGACTGTGCACGGTATGCCAAAAGCTAAAATCCTTGGGGGTGACAAGCGAGAGGGTCGTGGTTTTCAGTGCGTTCAATCTTTCATTTATTTGTTGTCCCCAATGTACCATCCAGGCAGTCGGTATGCAAAATAATATATGAATTGCTTTTCCGCTGATCCTTTCTGATTATGGATATAGTAATTCATTCGTATTTCTTTTATTAAGAGCAGGTCATGTTGATATCAAGAGTGTTGATCCGTTTCTCTGAGTATGCAGCTCTATTATAATTCATATGGATCAGAATCGTTGCCAACGCTTATTATTCTTCATGGACTGCTTGGCTCGTCGGACAATTGGCATTCGTTTGGTAAAATATTTGGTGAGCACGTTCGTACCTTTGCACTCGACGCTCGCAACCACGGACGGTCGCCCCACAGCGATGTGTTCAATTATCACGCGATGTCAGAAGATGTTGTGGAATTTGTGCGTCAGAAGAATCTTTCCTCGGTATCGCTTCTCGGACATTCGATGGGAGGAAAGACTGCAGCGCTTGTTTCGCTGCTTCATCCGGAACTTATCGACAAACTGATTGTGGTTGATATCGCCCCCCGTTCGTATCAGGCGCACCACGACCGAGTTTTTAATGCGCTCACTTCTCTCGATCTCAGTATGTTCGAGTATCGAAAAGATATTGATGAAGTATTATCGAAGAAAATACAGGAGGTTCCTCTTCGTCAATTTCTCATGAAGAATCTTCTTCGAGATGATTCCGGTAAGTTCCATTGGAAAATGAATCTCGAAGCAATAGAAAAGAACTATGCACAAATCAATGAAGAGCTTCCGCGCGACCATCAATTCGATAAACCGACACTCTTTGTCCGCGGTGAGAACTCAGAGTACATTCAAATGGAAGACATGCCCGTTATCTATAAACTTTTCCCAAAGGCAAAGCTTGCAACCATCAAAGACGCAGGTCACTGGGTCCATGTGGATGCACCAAAAGAATTTGCTGATACTGTGCTCAATTTCTTGTCTTTCTGATTTCTTCATTCTACCTGTTGATATTTATACCGCCTGACCTGCCGCCCAGCCGGAAGACCAAGCCCATTGGAAATTGTAACCGCCCAGCCATCCGGTCACATCTACAACTTCTCCGATGAAATAAAGTCCCGGTGCCTTCTTCGCTTCCATCGTCTTTGAGGAAAGTTCGTGTGTATCGATACCGCCAACCGTGACTTCGGCTTTTTCATAACCTTCTGTTCCGGTTGGTGTGAGTTGCCAGCTTGTTAAAGCTTTGGTTATTGTTCGTAAATCAGAGAGAGAATATTGATTCATGGGCTTTGACCCGCCACGTTGTTCCAGCCAGGCTCTGATAAAACGCGATGGCAGGAATTGTTCTAAGATAGTGGCAAGCTGTTTTTTGCTTTGATGGTTTTCTATCAGAACGTTGAGAACATCGATACCTGGCAGTAAATTGACGGAAAAGGAGTCACCCTTATTCCAATATGATGAAATCTGTAAAATTGCTGGACCGCTCAATCCGCGATGGGTAAGAAGAATGTTCTCTCTGAAAGACATCTCATTGCAGGCAACTTCCGCTTCGATAGAGACACCGCTCAAATCCCTAAAAGCTTCAAAGTCTTTCGAGCTAAACTTCAATGGTACAAGTCCTGGTTTGAGTGGGATAATGTTGATACCGAATTGTTCTGCAATCTTGAATCCAAAAGGAGTTGCCCCTAACTTAGGGATTGATAGCCCGCCTGTAGCTATGACGAGAGAAGAAGTGGTCAGTTGTTGGTTGTTCGTGGTCAACTGGAAAGCATCTTGTTTCATGATCTTGAGGATGTGAACTCCGGTGTCAATCCGAATATTTGCTATTCGACACTCTTCTAAGAGCATTCGGATGAGTTGTTCAGCACTGGCATCACAGAAGAGTTGGCCAAGTTTTCTCTCGTGATACGGGATATTGTATTTTTGAACCAATGAAATAAAATCTGTCTGCGTATATCGTGCGAGTGCTGACTTAGAGAAATGCGGATTCTGTGAAATATAACGAGCCGGACTCGCATTGAGGTTTGTAAAGTTGCATCGTCCGCCCCCGGATATGCGAATCTTTTCTCCAACAGAGCTGTTGTGTTCCAGTACTAATACGCGGCGTCCTCGCTTGCCTGCTTCGATAGCGCACATGAGTCCCGCTGCACCTGCACCGATGATAATGACATCTGTCTGATTCATTGCTGAAAGAATATCGCGTAAAAAGAATCATACTTCAACAAATACATAGGAAACGAGCATAAAATTTTGTATCTTATATAAGTCGCAAATTGCGACAGACCGCATCCGTGCATTAGTATAGCATCGGGAGCGGACATTTGAGACTCGCTCTCCGATGATAAAAGCTAAGGTAGTGCACGGAAAATACTCCGGTTTTTCGCTCATACGCGATTTCCCGAGTTGATCTCTCCGAGCGTTTGTAACTTCTGCTGGTTCCCATCTTTTGTAGCGTGTTTCTTCATTTTATAGTAAGGATTTATTCATGCCATTTTCAAAACTTGGTCTAGACGACCGACTCGTGCAGGGTATTCTCGCAACGGGATATACTGCACCGACCGCCATTCAATCACGCGCTATTCCGTTAGCCGTCGCTGGACGCGACATTATCGGTTGTGCGCAAACAGGTACCGGAAAGACCGCCGCGTTTGTGCTGCCGATGCTCAATCATTTTCTCCAACATGCCGCATCTCATAAAGGTCATCCGACACGCGGACTTGTTCTGACGCCGACACGTGAACTTGCACAACAAGTGGAAGAATTTATAACAGGATATGGGCGCTTCGCGTCTTTGCAAAGCATCGCCATCTATGGCGGTGTCAATATGGAAAGCCAAATTAAACGTCTTCGCCGGGGAGTGGATATCGTTGCTGCAACACCGGGGAGATTGCTCGATCATATGAATCGCCGTACCATTGACTTGTCTCACGTTGAGATTCTGGTGATTGACGAAGCGGATCGAATGTTCGATATGGGATTTATTCAGGATGTCCGAAAAATCATCAGCCGCGTTCCTGCAAAGCGGCAGACAATGTTATTTTCCGCAACCATGTCGCCTGAAGTGAGGTCGCTCGTTACATCCATCCAAACCAATCCGGAGATGATTGATATCGGTGAACGACGAAAACCTGTGGAAACAGTAAAGCAGCATTTTTATTCATCACCGCAAGAATCGAAGATGGACTTGCTTCTCCACATTCTCCAATCGAAGGAATTAGATTGTGTTCTCGTTTTCTCGCGCACAAAACATGGTGCGGATAAAATTTCAAACAGGCTCGAACGAAGCGGTGTCAAAGCAGTTGCTATTCACTCGAACAGGACACAAGCACAGCGGCAGCGGGCGTTGGCAGGATTTAAGCAGGGGCAATTTAGAGTCATGGTCGCGACCGATATTGCAGCGCGAGGCATTGATGTGGAAGGGATATCACACGTTGTGAATTTTGATACGCCGACATTTGCAGAAGATTATATCCATCGCATCGGCCGCACAGGCCGTGCATCTGCGACCGGAGATGCCATCACCTTCGTATCGAACCAAGAACTGAAATACTTAAAGAGCATTGAACGATACACCGACAAACGGTTTGAATTAAAACGGTATCCGGGTTTCGATTATACGAAGAAGGCACCGTCACCGGAGAGACAAGCTGAATCGAAATCATCGGAAGATCGGCGTGATAGAGGGCATGGAAAAAGGGATGAACGCCATGATCGCCGGCGCACAGATTCTGGAAGACCACAACGCGAACAGAGACATACGGAGTCTTCCGGAAAACCATACCGCGAACAGAGACGCAAAGACTTGTCAGAAAAACCCCACAGTGAACAGAGACATAAGGACTCTTCAGAAAAGCCACATGGTGAGCAGGGGTATAAAGATTCATCCGGCAAATCCCGCCGTGAATTTTCATCGCATGATCGTCGAAATGATACCACGCGCAGGCCATCGCAGGGATCGGGGAGACCGCAGTTTATAAAGAAACAGCCGCCTGTTCAATCGATTCCTTCCTCACAAGAAACCGACTGGCGTAAGCTAGTATCTGAAATTGAAGAAGGTAGTGGTTTCAAAAAAAAATTGAAGAAGCTTTTTATTCGTGATAAGGTATAAGTATTCATCAATAGGCTGTGCTCGTGGCTATCGGCTCCGAATCTTTTTTGATTTGGAGCCTTTTTGTTGTCACGTATCTATTGTTTCTCGTTTTGCTTGCTTTTTCCATTTTCATTCCTCAAATTATAAACAATTCAATGTTACAGTATTCACATTTTTTTAAGATGAATGATTATGAAAACTTCAATAAGGATTTTCGCATTGGCAATACTGCCAGCCATCTTTCTTATTGCTTGCAATAAACAAAAATCAGCCAAAGGCAATGTAGAAATGAAACTTTCTCAACGAATCACTCGATTCACTCCGACAGAAATTTCTGCTGACATTTCAAAACTTTCTTCTGGCGACAGGAAAGCACTCGATAAAATCATCGAAGCCGCACGATTGATGGATCCGATTTATTTACGACAGGTGTGGCGCGGTAATGTGGGATTGTTGAAGAAGCTTGAAGCTGATACAACAACGGCAGGAAAAGAGAGGCTGCATTACTTCCGCATGAATATGGGCCCGTGGTCACTGCTCGATAATAACGAATCATTTATTGAAGAGGCACCTAAAGAGAAACCTGTGGGAGCGAGTTACTATCCTGAGGATATGACCAAGGAGGAGTTCAACAAATGGATAGCGGCACTTTCAGAGAAAGAACGAGAACAAGCTACAGGGTTTTTCTCGACGATTCACCGCAATCCAGATCGAACGTTACAAATTGTTCCATATAGTACAGAATATCGAGAATGGCTTGAACCCGCGAGTAGATTATTGAAAGATGCAGCAGGTCTTACCGAGAACAAGACACTCAAGAAATATCTCTCAACACGGGCGGATGCATTTCTCTCGGATGATTATTATGCCAGCGATATTGCTTGGATGGAATTAGATGCGCCGATCGATCTCACTATTGGTCCATATGAAACATATATGGATGAAGTATTTGGGTACAAAGCGGCATTTGAAGTATTCGTAACACTGCGTGACGATGCTGAATCAGCGAAACTTGCAAAGTTCGGTGGTTATCTCCAGGATATCGAAAATAATCTTCCGATTGATTCGAAGTATCGAAATCCAAAGTTAGGTGCGATGTCTCCAATTCGTGTTGTCGATGTTGTGTATGCCGCAGGAGAAGGCAATCGGGGAGTACAAACGGCGGCTTTCAACCTTCCCAATGATGAAAAAGTTATCCGTGACAAAGGCTCGAAACGAGTGATGTTAAAAAATATGCAAGAGGCGAAGTTCAACAAAGTGCTCATACCGATTTCGAATGTTGTGCTTGATCCTGCAC
>PLMS01000032.1 GCA_003142575.1 Ignavibacteriota bacterium | reverse complement strand
AGGCAAAAAACGCACTTCTTCCGCTATAGATCAGCGGGATTTCCGACTCAATGATTCTCGTCATTTAGTCATCAACATTATTTGTTCTAAGCTCTTGCCGTTATACTGTAAGCGCGCAAAGTATATTCCGGACGCTAATCTCGAAGCATTGAACGTTGCTGGAATATAATGACCGGCTTTTGCTATACCTGAAAATAACGTCGCTACTTCCTGACCTAACATGTTATACGCCTTCAACGATGCATATCCGTCTTGAGGCACTGAGAATTGTATGGTTGTCGTCGGATTAAAGGGATTGGGATAATTTTGATGGAGAACAAAGGGACTGGTTGGATGAACCTGATCATTGATTGACGTCATCGCAGATGTCACGATGGAATCTATCGCACTGTAGTTCGAAAACTTTGAGGCCGATTTTGCTCGTGCGCGATAATAGTACTTTGTGTTCCTCTGCACTGTCCGATCAACAAAAATACTAACCCCCTTTGCGATTTCTCCAATCTGGGAGAAACTTACCTCCGATTCACTTCTTCGCTCAAGAGGAAAGGATACTGCATTATATGTTTTATCAGTCCATGTCAAAGAGACACTATCGCCTGACAAGGTTGAATGAAAATTGAGTGGAGGCAAAATAAAGCCAACCTGCTCAAGTTCAACACTTGCCATGATAAATGGACCCGTTCCCTTGCCGTCATTGCTCACCGGTTGTGTTCCGCTGTAATTCACATAATAATTATAAGAGCCATTACGTGGGCCGCCCGCCGCTGCATCCAAACCGGCAGTGGAGCAGATTCCAATCAAATTAATTGCGCTATCACTGTTCGTCGTGATAAACTCAGTAAGAATTCCTCCGTACCCTTTCTTTGCTACTTCACTATAGCTGGAATCAAGGTACCCTAACCGAACACCCTTCGCAAGCGCATACACAAACATGCACGAAGCGGATGCTTCGCGCCAGTTATCTGAAAGAGAACCTTTGTCGAGCACTTGATACCAGGTTCCGTATGTCGGGTCTTGATAATTTTTGATTCCGACAGCCAATCGCTGTAAGATTGCAATAAGCCGTGCTCTTCCTGAATGGGCAGAGGGAAAATAATCCAGTGCATCAACAAGCGCCACAGCATACCACCCTAAAGCTCGTCCCCAAAAACTTGGAGAGCATCCTGTGATTGAATCTGCCCATTGTGACACTTTTTTTTCATCCCATCCATGATACAAAAGACTCGTAACAGTATCTCTCGTATGTGTCTCCATCAACACGAACTGTGTTACAACAGAATCATAGTCTGTAGACTCCGAAAACAGTTTTCCATACTCTGCCCAGAATGGCGATGCCATATACAATCCATCCAACCACATTTGATATGGATATGACTCTTTGTGCCAGAAACCACTTTCGGATGTCCTCGGTTGCGTTTTCAATCTGTTGCGGAGTGTTGTTGCCGCAGTCATATATCTATTATCATTTGTTACCGAATAAAGAAAATTTATAGCTTTGCCTTCATTGATATTATCCAACGTCTTTGCATTTGAGTATCCTATCCCCGAAATAACTCCAGAACCATTAACAGCGGCATCAACTGTGGTTTTAATATATTTATAATAAGCGGTATCATGTGTGAAACGCCATAATTGTTCTAATCCTTTTAGCTCTACCCCGATAACATAATCCCATACGCTTGCTCCAACCTTATATCCACCCGGCTGTCTTGCCATATCGGATGCCGCCATACGAACCGACCATGGTGTTGTAGAATAGCTGTTCGTCTGCGCATTTCCCTGCGAAGGTACCGTACAAATAATTATACCGAACACAAAACTTTGGATGAAACAATGAATGACGCTTTGTTTGTAATTTTTCAACTCACCACATTCCTTTCAGATGACATGTCATATAAAATCTCGGCCTAAAAAAAACAACTCAATCTGCAATGTATGACCTATCACAACACGTTATTTCAACAAGAGCATTCTTTTTGATTCATGTGTGCCGCCATTTTCCAGCACGCTGAAATATATGCCTGACGGCAAGGTCGAGGCATTGAATAGTATTTGATAGTGCTGACCCGGTTCTGCAACCTGATGAAAGAGTGTCGCTACTTGCTGTCCAAGAAGGTTGAATACTTTCAATGTTGTCATAGTGCGCTTGCCTACACTGAACTGCATTGTTGTCGTTGGATTAAATGGATTCGGATAGTTTTGCTGTAATCCGATTGAACGTGGTATGTCCGGCGTTGATTTTACAACCGATGTCGTAACTCCAACACCGGCAAGAAGTTTTACTGTCTCCTCAACTGTTTCAACTGGATCAAGTGTGTAGGAGTACGGCAGAGCAGTCGAATCCCAGAAATCACACCCCGTCTGAGAAATCACATTTGCACCGCACGTACCGGTGAAGATATTCCCGCTCTCACAGATATACCCGTTCGGCAAACCAGTAACCGGGAATTTATCGGTTGACATGGGCAAATTGACATTATTATAATGACAGTTTTCAATTTTGGCATGTGCACCATCCCGCGCGGCAATGCCGTAATCGGTAATTTCTTCGAAATAATTGTTGAACATGTGAATAGCACCGAAACGGATACTCGGATTACGTCCATCGGTATAGCTAAACCAATTGTGATGATACGTAATCCTCATCTGGCTATCGGTTATCTGTTGACTGGTATCATCCGTATGCCCGATGAGTGAACATTTCATGTGGTGATGCAGGTGATTCCATGACACCGTAACATAGCATGAGCCTTTCTTGATATCGAGCAACCCATCGTACGTGTCAACTGTTATACCTGCTCCAATTTTACTATAGAGCTCGTTGTGATCAACCCAAACATGCTGGCATGCGTCAATGGTAATAGCGTCGTCCGGATAAAACACTTCATGGATTGTCATGTTTCGGATTATGACATTATTGTAATCAACAATATTCAGACTGACATTCATGAGTTCCCCGGTCGTCCCTACACCATAGATTGAAATATTCGCACCGTGTTTTATGGTCATCACCGTCGTTGAGGATGCGGACATCTTGCCGCTGATATAAAGAATTCTTGGTGTTGTATTGTTTTCGCAAGCTGTTACGAATGCCTGTAAATCTGCAAGGGTCGTCACTGTTGTGACCGTTCCGCCGGTACCGCCTGTTGTGCCGCCATTACATGAGGCATATCCTATCGGTGTATTCGCTAAAAAAGTTTCCGAAACACCTATGCCGCTGACTGCGACCGTGACACTGGGAGCCGAGCCGCCAGAATCGGAGATGCTGCCGCTATAACCAATCAACGATGTCGGTTTGAAGTGAGCATATATTGTCGTCGAACTCAGCGTGCTACCGGAATATGGAATCAGCAACGATGATGTAAATCCGGAACCGCTCGTCGTTGATATTTCAAATCCAGATGGTGCCGTTATAGTGATATTGCCTGCATCGGGTGTGAGATAGACGCCGGAGAGTGCGTACGTCAATTCTGCTGAAGTCGCATTTACCAATACACCTCCAAATGAAAGCGAAACTTTCGAGACTGACAGGGTCGGCACAGCCCAGGTGGTTTGCGTTCCGTTGGCAGGCATGGCGGTAAAATAATTTTGCGAATTTCCGGTCGCCACATTGTATTCAAACACCGACACAGAGTACGGCACATTGCTGGAAAGTCCGCTGACATTCACGCTGGCACCGGAACCATTATAGACAATCCTATTTCCATTCCCTTGATCCGTCGCACTTGTAAAATTACTGTCCACACCTCCAGCCGGAACTCCATCGGTCGGTACCCAATTGACTGTACTGCCTGCACGCATCACTACGATTCGGTCGTTGCCATTTCCGCCGGTAAACCCGATGGTCATAGAGCTGCCGGTAACATGAGAGAACGATAGAGTTGAAAACGTATCCGGTTCCGTTGCTAATTGCACACCGCTGATTGCGACATCTGTTTCCGGAGCGCCGGTACTGGTATGGGTAATCACTCCTGTATATAACCCCGGAGTCAATGCATTCAACCTCACGCTCACTGTAATCGGCTGACCCGTAATCGCTCCGCTGCTCGCTGTCAACGTTACCGGCGAAGAACTGCCACTCCATGTTGTCCCTCCATCAGTTGAAATTTCAAAACCTGTAGGCGGAGTAACAACAACGTTATTGGTAAGATGAGTACCGTTGATCGTATATGTTTGCACAGCGGAAGGCGTACTGGAAGGTTGCTGAACAAAACCGGTTAACTGATCGAGCGACGTGAGAACGCCTACAGTAATTTGAGTCGTTCCTGAAATGACAACAGTGTTTGTAAGAAAATATTTTCCTGTCGAAGCGAGTGTGTACCAAGGATATACTCTTAAAAATAATGTTCCCCCATCATTCACCACGGTATTGACGGAATATGTATATTGTGTCGGAGGAGTGGTTGCTGTAATCGGGTCTTGAAGAGTTGTGAAATTTATTCCGTCTGTTGAATAGGCAACCGCAAATTGAAAATAGCTTGAAGCGTCATGACCAAGAAAGAGAGAAATCGAAGTGACATTCAAGTTTTGACCAGAATTAGGGGAGACTGTAAATTGCTCATATTGAGTTAAATCTTTCGACGTCCACCAAGGATTTCCCGCCGGCTCTTTCATCCTTTGCCCATTTGAAGTGTAGGTTATTGCATGAAAATCAACCGACAGAGTCTGATTAGGTGCAACAACATTTCCTACAACCACGGCAGATTGATCTGACGTTAACGTCCAAACAGCACTTGCCGCTGTTTGTCCATAGGCACTTGAAACAGCAAGGAGACTACAAACTACAGCTATCATAAAATATTTCATTACAATTCCGTTTTCTTTCTATCATTTTCTTTGTGAATATAGAACAATCTATGCATTTGTACCTTCAAAAGGAAGAAAACCGACGTCATCCGCCATTAAGATTGGCGGACAAGGCGACCTCAACTATAGGTAAGGGTGTGTAATCGCGAAGCAGTCTGTCCGATCCCGTCCGTCCTCGCTCTGCGATGACGAGACGGACAAAGATTGGGTTACCGTTGGAATACCTTGGTTTGTCCGTCTCAACAATGTTGAGACGAGATCTCGTTCCGACAAAGTCGAAACGGACTGATTGCTTCACTGAGAAACGTTCGCAATGACAGGAAAATATTCGTTTTTCTTCGTAGAGTTGTTTCATATCCAATCCGGTTATGCCGTTGGCTTTGGGACTTTCAATGCCGAAGGACTTGCAGTAAAAATCCAAATTAAACTTACGAAACGCACCGTAGAACGTGAACTGCTCCAGTAAATCGCAGTGAATGGAAGCGTCATAACGGTAAGGCATCAGGTTGCGTGTGGGCTGCACTTGCAGGATAGCCGAGCGGAGCATCAAAAATGGGCAATCGAATCCGCGCCCGTTGAATGTGATGAACTGATCGTAATGTGCAATATTTTGCCAGAACTGTTCAAGGATTTCCTTTTCAGTGCCCGTCACAAATTGAATTGTACCATCATCGGATGAATAATTCAAAGGTGTGTCTGCCTGAAACAGAATTTTTCCGCGACCGGTTTCCGGATTGAGCAATCCGATAGTGATGACTTGCGATGTGGTAGGATAGAGACTGAGTTTCTGAATCGCTTCTTCGCGCTCGACTTCCGTTTCTGAGAACTTGAGAAGATATTTCTGCCGTGTTTCATCGAAGGATTCAAACGGGTACCCGAGCGTTTCAATGTCGATGACGACCTTTGCCATATGTCCCTCCCAGGAAATGGTTATGCGGTGATCTGGTAATTCTTCAAACCCCAATACGTTTCAACAGCAGACACCATAAGAATCGTTGCAAGGGGAATAGCGAGCAGCATTCCGGCAATTCCCATCAAAGAATTTCCAATAATCAACACGATGATCACCGTGACAGGATGCATATCGACCGTCTTTGAAAAGCAGAGAGGTTGAATAATGACATTATCGAGCAGTTGTACGAGTACTAATGTCACCATGATGATCATAAATGCCTGTCGAAAATCTCCATACTGTGTCAGGGAAATCAGAAGCGCAGGAATCACACCGAAGAATGGTCCGACATAAGGAATAAGATTGGATATTCCTGCAAAAACACCAAGAAGGATTGCATAATTTACGCCAATGATGTAGAATCCGATTATGTTCAGCACGCCGACAATAACGGAATCAAGAAACCATCCGTGTAAATATCCCACAAGTTCCAATTGAATTTTACGCAGTACGTTCAGAGTCATCTCAAAATATTTATTCGGTACACGCTCGATGGTTCTTTTTAAGACAGCGTCACCTTCTGCAAGAATAAAAAATGTAATGAAGGGGATGATGACGAGGTTCACAAGAAATCCGGCGGCAGAAGCCAACATGTCGTTGAGCGATTGCACTCCGGTTTGAACAAATTCGTGTACTTTTCTTGTAACGGTCTCTGGGTTTAAGAAGGGAAGACCGGAAGTTATGTCAATAGCAGCTTCGTTCAGTTTTTGGTCGAGGGGAAAATTTTTGAAACTGTCAAGGAGTCCTTTCAACCGGTCAATGGCAATCGGTACGAAGATGATGCCGCCAATAACCAATATACCCCCAAGAAGAAGGAAGATAATTACGACAGAATATATTCTTCGGATACCGAGCCGGAACTCAAGAAAGAGTACGTACGGACGAAGAATAAATGCCAAGAAGAGAGAGATGATGAGTGTGAGAATAAGATCCGGAAAATAGGAAGCAATCCAAAATGCACTCACAATGATACTCAAAAGGAAGAGAACCTTCACCAACGGCCGGTTGGATTTTGCCTTTGTCAGTTGCATGGATGCAGTTGTCATGATGTTTTATGCTGAAATGGTGTAATGCTTCAATCCCCAGTATGTTTCCTTTGCCGAGACGCGAAGAATCGTTGCAACGGGAATGGAGATGATCATTCCGGCAACTCCCATGAGCTGATGGCCGATGATGAGTGTGAGCACAACAGCCACCGGATGCATATTGAGAGATTTACCGAAACAGAGCGGCTGCAAAATAAGGTCATCGATGAGTCGGACGACCGCAGTAAGAATGACAATCGGAACCAGCATGCGGAAATCGCCTGTTTGTGTCAATGATGCGATGAGAGCGATGCTTGCGCCGGCAATGAAACCTAGATACGGAACGAGATTCGCGATTCCTGTCAGCACGCCGATGAAAATAGCATACGGCACGCCGATAATCATAAATCCAATCACAGAAAGTCCGCCGACGATGCTGCACTCAAGGATCAATCCTCGTAAGTAAGAAACAAGTTCTCGCTGTAATTTATCCATAATATTGAGCGACATCTCGAAATATTTATTGGGTATTCTCTCCACAAATTTCTTTAATCCGAAGTCTCCTTCTGCAAGGATGAAATAGGTGATAAAGGGAATGATGAGAAGGTTCACCAGATAGGAAGCAACAGTTCCTGTCGTTTCGCCAAGAGAATCAAGCAGCTGTTGCATAAATGTATGAACTTTATTTCCAATTGTTGAGGGATCCACAAATGGAATATGCACCGACATTTCTTTTGCCGTGAGAGTGAGTTTTGCCTCAAAGGGGAAATTTTTCAGTTGTTCGTACATCAAGCGGATACGGCTTATTAAAAGGGGAATAGCTTCTATGAGTAAAAAAACGGCCATTCCGCCGATAAACAAAAAAACTACTGCGATGGAGAACCAGCGCTTTAAACCAAATCGAAATTCCAGAAACCGGACGAGCGGTTTGAGAATGAATGCCGTAAGCGTCGAGATGATGAGCGTGAGAACAAGGTCGGGGAAGAAGGATGCGATCCAGAAGCCAAGAATAATCAACCCGACAATAACAACAACTTTTATAAACGGTTTGTTGGATATTGAATGAGACAGTTGCATCGGTTAGTGATCCAGTGTAGTGCGAATAGTTTTCAATGCAATTTCATACGAGAAACCCCGGCGCAGGAGGAAGTCGAGAATGCGTTTCTCCCGTTTTTCCGCGTCGATTATTTTTTCTGTGTGCTGCGTCAATTGTATTTTCCGTTTTGCCGCCTGAAGTGCAGATGCTTGCTGGCTCTGCGGTGAAACAAGTTCTGTGAGAACCTGGTCCGCCATTGCAGACGAAATTCCTTTTGCCAATAACTGCTGACGTAACAGAGCCTGCCCCGTTGGTTTTCTTTTCAAGCGGTCCCGCACGAAGGCGTGCGCAAATTGATTATCGTCGACCATTTTTACCGATTGAAGATACCGCGTCACGTTTTCAGCGCACTCGTGCTCAAATCCTTTCTTTGTCAAATGAAAGATGATTTCTTTCGAGCTTCTCGGCCGATATGATAAGTAGTTGATGGCGATGTTCTTTGCCCGTGATTCTGCTTCTGCCGACTTGATTGTATCGATCAATTGTTCATCCAGATCGTCTCCGGTGCGCAGGCCGAATTTCCCGATCGTCCAGTCACTCAGCTCCAATGCGAGCGAGCCGTCAAGATACACACCGTACTGTGAACGTTTGCCGCGTATCCGTTTAATTTTTGATATGATCAATATAACACTCTATTTGGTTCAAGAAAATAGAATTCAATTAGTTTGAATACGACGATTCAATTACCGGTTCGTTTAGAATACATTCTTCATTTTCGTAAACTTCGAGTCGTCCTGGAGGTTCATCCCAAGATCTAAGTTTCCTTACATAACATCGATATAAATATATTCCTTTTTTAAATTCGTAAATTTCATTCCCGCCATTACCGTCAGGCGTACACGTTCCATCATTTATTATCAAATCCGGTTTATCGTTAGGTAATTTATTAACAGGCCAAGATGCGTATCGATACTTATATTTGCCCAGATCGTCTATTCTTATACGATATTTCTTTGTCTTCCATTCCAGTACTGGTTCTAAATAGACCTGTAAACTGCTATGTAATGTATTTCTTTCCGTGTTTATCAGTTCAGTTCTTTTTCTTTTTTCAGTTTCTGTTTCATAGTTTGTTCCGGTTAGTTTTCCATCATATTCAAGCCATAATATTCCTCGCTGAAGCATAACTCCCCGCCATCCCATACCTACCCAATCCTTGTTGATATCAGATTTAGAAATGATGCAGGTCAATTTTTTATCAAATACCTCATCAAATCGATCTAAAAATTCGTCAGCAGTTTTGATACTCGGAAGAGGGTAATACCGACTTAAAGGGAAATGTATTAGTTTACTTAATCCGATTCTATCATTATTTTTGATGCAGTTTATAAAACGTTGAACACTGTCTTTATAATATTTCACTGATTCATCATATGTTTGTAACCAATTTTTTGGATCTTTCCGTTTTTTCAAACTATCGAATGTCATGCAAAATGCTTTGTTATATGGCTTGTAGTTTTCGTCATGTTCGTCAGTTGTAAAGAAAATGTAATTTTCCCTCATTCCGAGTGTGCTGACATAAATGGTAGATAATGTATCCATCTTTTTTTCACGAATATTGAATTTAAAAATCCCATTATCCCCTAAAAGAAAAGACTCCTTTCCCGGAATGTATATGCCACCCTGATGATATTTACGTTCAACTATTGTATCGATCTTGAAGTCATCTTTATCCATTCTGCAAATATCATCGTGAACCGTCCTATAATATATCCAGTCTCCGTAAACAAAGGGATCACGAAATTTGCCCGGTAAGTTTTTTATCGGTTGTTGTCCATCACACGAGCCTATGAAAAGTGAGTCATCGTACAGGCCGAAATATAAACATTCGCCGTCTGTTGTTAAATACGCATAACGCCCAGGATATAGTTTTTGTGAATGGCTCCCGTCCGTTTTTATTCTCCAAATATCTCCCGCCGGATCATTGATGTAGTAAATCCAATCTCCCGCCAGATTAATATAACGGCCTTTATTATCGGTCAGACGCTGTTCCAGTGAACTGTCTGTCCGCATTTTGTATATTCCATCACTGGCATTTGTATCGCACCATTTGCGATAATATATCCATCCATCAAGCACGTTAATATATCCAAGAGAACCTATGCTCAGTGTGCGTAGTTCGCTTCCGTCATATTTCATAGAGTACAAACCATCTGAATGGCCATTAAAACCACGATAATACATCCTTTCGTTATCTGAAGCTATATTTCCATATCTCATAATATTGGCAGGATGGTTACCTAAGGGAATCTCTGAAGACTTTGAATTGTACAGTACAAGCAACAAACAAATTCCAACAACAAAAAACAAAGTGTATAAAAATATTTGTTTCCGGTATTGGAGCATTTGGGGTTTATATGTTATTTGACATTTGATGTCCGTACAAATGACCCTCCGAAGGATCACTGTGTGCCTTCGGAGGAGCTTAAATTATTACAGATGTTCTCTCGTTCCTAACTCTATGAAAATACAATTCGCTAAAAATGATGAGTTATGAATCCGTCATACGAACGCTTTACTTTTTCTTTGCAGCAGGTGCAGGTGCTTCAGTTTTTTCTGCTTTTTCCGCTTTTGCATGAGCGGGAGCCGGTGTCTCAGGCAAGAGCCCGAGTTTCCTGCGAAGTTCAGTATCAATTTCTTTTGCAATATTCGGATTGGCTTGAAGGAACGTTTTGACCGAATCGCGTCCTTGTCCGATGCGGTCTTCCTTATACGAGAACCATGAACCGCTCTTTACAATGATATTCTGATCAACGGCGGTATCTATCAGATCGCCGAGTTTGGAAATGCCTTCATTATACAGAATATCAAATTGTGCTTCCTTGAATGGCGGGGCCACTTTGTTCTTGACTACTTTGACACGCGTGCGGTTGCCGATGACATTGGTTCCATCTTTAATCGCTTCGATGCGGCGAACATCCATCCGGACGGAGGCGTAAAATTTCAGTGCGTTGCCGCCGGTGGTGGTTTCGGGATTCCCGAACATCACGCCGATTTTCTGGCGGAGTTGGTTCGTAAACATCACCGATGTTTTGGATTTACTGATTGCGGAAGTGAGTTTACGCAGCGCCTGCGACATTAACCGCGCTTGAACACCCATTGTAGGATCACCCATCTCTCCTTCAATTTCTGCACGCGGTGTCAACGCAGCGACTGAATCGATAACGATGATATCAATTGCATTGCTGCGAACTAACGTCTCTACGATTTCGAGCGCCTGCTCACCAAACTCGGGTTGAGAGAGAAGGAGATTGTTCACATCAACGCCTAACTTCTTGGCATACGCAATGTCCATCGCATGCTCGGTGTCGATGAATGCCGCTAAGCCGCCGGACTTCTGTGCTTCGGCAATGATGTGCAAACAGATGGTCGTTTTACCGGAAGATTCCGGACCGTAGATTTCAATCACTCGTCCACGCGGCACGCCGCCGATACCCAACGCGGCATCCAATGAAATGGAACCTGTGGAGATCGAATCGATCTTGGCAATCGGTCCTTCATTCAACCGCATGATGGCTCCTTTGCCGTGTTGTTTCTCGATTTGGTCGATGGCAATTTTGAGCGCTTGCAGTTTTGCTTCTTTATTATTTTCAGACATAGAACTCTCCCTGTTTAAGGTTGAAGAGGAAATGATTTCAAAATTGTATAGATGGAACCGCTCGGTCGAAGGTCGCTTTTCATCAACAACAATTCAGAACATCGTGATTGCATTGGTTCAAAAGTAATGGTTTTTATCGTTTCAGTCAAGCGGGCAAGATTGCGTGTTCCTTTCACTCTGCCAAATGTAATATGCGGATGAAAGGCGTGTTCTTCTTTCTGGAAGCCGAAATCCGAGCACACTTGCTCTATACTTGATTGCAGATCGAGCACAACCTGATTGGATTTCGTGCCAAGCCAAATCACGCGTGGATTATGAAGATTTGGAAAAGCGCCGAGTGAATTATACGTGATTTCGAAAGCCGGAAATTGCTTCCCCATGCCTGCTAGTGTCGACGAGAGTGATTCGATGTTCGATAGTTCAACACCGCCTAAAAATTTTAAAGTAATGTGAAATTTATCCTGCAGTTCCCATTTCACATCTGCTTGTGTTGCTTTCAGCTCGGATTGCACAACCGCCATCTGCTGTTGAACATCACTCGAAGCGGGGAGGGCAATGAATGTGCGGATGGCAGGCATGTTATTGTTCGGAGATTTTCAACATTCTCCGTCTTACTAATTCCAATGCAGCTTGCGCAGCTCGTTCTTTGATGATTCTGCGTTCTCCACCAAAGTTGAACTGCAGTGCGAATGTTTCATCTTTATCCGAATATCCAATCCATACAAGTCCGACGGGTTTTTCTGCAGAGCCGCCTGTTGGACCTGCGATGCCGGTTGTAGAAATTCCGATGTCAGCATTAGATTTTGTACGAATGCCGAACGCCATTGCCTCGGCAACCTGACGGCTTACTGCACCATATTGTTTGATGAAGTCGGATGGAACACCGAGTTCATGGATTTTTGATTTGTTGCTGTAAGTGATCATTCCGCGCTCGAAATATTCTGAACTTCCGGAAACGTTTGTTATTCGGTCAGCGATCAATCCGCCGGTGCATGATTCCGCAATGGCAAGTGTGAACTTGCGTTCTTTCAATAATGTGCCGATGACTTCTTCTAACTCTCTATCGCCGCTTGCGTAGATGTATTTCTCTGCTTTGCTGCGCAGCTTCATTTCAACGTCCCGAATACTATATTCCGCTTCATCAACAGATTTCGCTTTAGACGTAATGCGCAGACGCACACCAAGCGGACTTGGCAGGAACGCGAGCGTGGTACCGGAATCCGGAGAAAAAAGATTTTTCACATCTCCAATTTGTTCGGCAAGAAATGATTCTGCAATACCGGTAGTTTTTAAAGTGAGGTGGCGAATAACGAGTCCTGTATTTTGTTTTTTGAGGAACGGGAGCACAAAGTCGTTCATCATCGCCTTCATTTCATAGGGAACGCCGGGCATAACAAAAAAGAATTTGCCGCTACGTTCGAAGAAGTACCCTGGTGCAGTACCAAGCCGATTTTGTATAACGGTACAATCGCGGGGAACAAGAGCTTGATCTTCATTCACTTTGCGCGGCAACATGCTGCGCCGGGCAAAAATACGTTTCACATTCTCGAGTGCTTCGTTATCAAGCACAAGATCCGTATTGAAGAACTTGCAAACAACGGCACGTGTAATATCATCATGTGTGGGTCCTAATCCGCCGGTAACTGTAACTACATCGTGTGTTGTGAATGCTTTTTGGAATGCGTCAAGAATTTCTTGTTCATCATCACCAACCGTCGTCATTCGGTCGGCAAAGACGCCGACGGAATTTAGCTTTTCAGCGATGAAGGCTTGATTGGAATTTATGACTTGCCCGATAAGCAGTTCATCACCGATGGATATGATTTCCGCTTTCAAGAGTATCTATCTCAAAAGAAGTCCATTGAAGAATGGTATGAGCAGAAAAATCTGCATTGTTATGTTTGCATAGATGCCTGCAACGACATCATCCATCATAATGCCAAATCCGCCATGCATTTTGTCTAATTCGCGGGCAGGGAAAGGTTTGACGATGTCGAAGAAACGGAAAACAAAAAAAGCGGCGAGTACAACCAATATTGTTTTTGGAAGAAAGAAAAGCGTAATCCACATTCCCACTACTTCATCGATGGTCACTTCAGCGGGATCGTGTCCGTACCGTTTTTCCATGATCGATGAAGCTTTGATGCCTAATCCAAATACAAGGAGGAGAACGAAGCCGAGGATGAACGGTGACTCGAATCCCGGGATGAAGTAGAACGCTACTGCTATCGCGCTGCCGAGAGTACCGGAAGCGGCAGGAACATACCCGGTATATAATCCGGATGCAAACAACTTTATCGGCAGCGAAGGTTCGGGGCCTGATGAAGAACTAATCTGTTTGCGCGGTTTTATCAGATGTACCATAGAGTTCGCGGATGGTTTTCCAATTAACGATGATGTGGGAGATGCCGGTCCAAAGCGTGAGAGTTGTAACAACGACCATCATTGAATAGACAAGTGAATAATTGAGAAGGGCATGAATGAGTTCACCATAGTTTTCGCGGAGCGATTGTGTATTCTGGGCAACGTACAGGATGAGTAAATAACAAATGATAACGAACTGCACGAACGTTTTTATTTTGGCAAGCTTGGATGTCTCAACCGGTTTGCCTTTGTATTCTGCATAGGAACGGAGAAGTGTGATGATGGCATCGCGAACGACGATAATCCATACCATCCATCCTGCGACTAAACCGAGATAGATATATGCTATGAGAGCTGCTGAAGTGACTACTTTATCTGCAAAGGGGTCAAAGAATGTGCCCCAGCGAGTTACGTATCCCCAACGCCGGGCGACCCATCCGTCGTACCAATCGGTGATGGCTGCAAGGATGAACACAACAAGCGACCACTGACGCATTGTTGGATATGGAGAGAACAAAAAGACAAGGAACACCGGTGTGAGCAGAATTCTCAGAAAGGTCAATTGATTTGGTGGAGAAAAGAATTTCATCGTTCTATTTCGAGATTCCTGACGAGTTTACAGATATTTCGAAACACGCCGATACTGCCCATTGTTCTTTTGGCGGATGACAAAAAATCCCGCTGTGGGGCGGGATTTTATACGTTCGCAACACTGAACGAAATATTTATGCTGCTTTTTTAATCTTCCCGGATTTGATACAGTTGGTGCATACTTGAATTTTCTTTACTTCGCCGGATTCCAGTTTCACCCGTGCGCTTTGAAGATTAGGAAGAAAACGTCTCGGACTTCGATTATGTGCGTGGCTGACGTTATTTCCTGCCATAGGTTTCTTACCACACACTTCACAAATTCTTGCCATGTGCCACTCCAATTGAAAATATAATTTTGAACATTTCAATATAGCCAAAAAAGCTAAGGGAGGCAAGGAAGAAAATGAAAAAGTATGAAGTAGGTGTTTATCGTAGAGACCGGTATATAAAAAGAAAATCAATAAAGAGGGGTGAAAAAGCAGAAAAGAGAATAAAAAAGATATTGAAGAAGAAAGATTGAGGATTTCGCAGAACGGGTCTCTCTGTTCTCTCTTGTTTGCACTGCTTGCCATTTTTGGTTATCATAAAGCCCAAGAAAAGTAAATAAACCTAACGGTATTCACAGAAAGGAATATTCATGGAGCACCATAAAAAGGATTGTCCGGGTAAAGATAAGTATCTCAATGGAAAGAGGGTGCTTCCTCAACCCATCTCAAAAGACAGCAATCTTGCCGCCATCATAGACAATATGGATGCATACAACGGTGGAAGGCTTCGAGCGGCCTGCCAGTTATTAAAGGATAAATATTCTCAGGAAGATGTCACGATTGGTCTCAGCATTGCCGGTGCGTTGACTCCGGCAGGTTTAGGACCATCAACCATTATTCCGTTGATGAATCATGGTTTTGTAGATTGGCTGACCGCCACCGGAGCTAACATGTATCACGATATGCACTTTGCATTGAACATGCCGCTCTACCGGGGCAGTCATAATGTCGATGATGCCGATCTGCGTGATAAAGGTGTGACAAGAATTTATGACATCCTTTTTGATTATCAGGATGTGTTGATGGAAACGGATAAGATTCTGCGGAAGATTATGCTGCGTCCAGAATTTCAAAAAGAAATGGGGACGCGAGAATTCTATCATCACCTCGGCAAAGTCCTTAATGACATTGAACATCAGAGCAATATCGGACAGGTGAGTGTTCTTGCTGCAGCGTATCGCAACGGCATTCCGGTTTTCACTTCATCGCCGGGTGATTCCACGATCGGTATGAATATTGCCGGAGTGGAACTCTTAGCTGAGGCATCCGGTTTATTGGATAAGTTTAAATTGAAGATCAATCCGAGTATCGATGTGAATGATTCGACAGCAATCATCCTGAATGCTAAGCAATATGAAAAAGGAAAGACAGGTGTGATTCTCATCGGGGGTGGAAGTCCCAAAAACTTTATGCTGCAGACTGAGCCGCAGATACAGGAAGTGCTGATGATTCCGGAAGCCGGGCAGGATTACGATATCAACATTACCGATGCACGTCCAGATACCGGCGGACTTTCCGGCGCGCCGCCGAGCGAAGCGGCAAGCTGGGGAAAAATCGATCCGACGAAGCTTGAAGAGACGGTTACCGCGTATGTTGATGTGACAGTGGCATTCCCATTGATGACTGCGTACGTTCTGCAGACAACCAAACCCAAGAAGCAGAAACGTTTGTACGATCGCGGGCAGGAATTGCGCGAGAAGCTGATTAAGTCGTATCTGGAGAACAATAAGGAAATTGAGGAACTCAAAGGACTGATGAGAAAACTGTCTGCGTAATCTGAATGTAACATCTCCGATGAATTGAGCGAGGTAAGAATTGAACATGAAAGATGATCTCCTAAAATTAGTGGAACAGCACGGCACACCATTGTTCATACTGGATCACAACAAGATTCGGGAGAACTACAGAACTTTCAAAAAACACCTGCCGCGTGTTCAGTGTTACTATGCAGTGAAGGCAAATTCTACACAGCAGATCGTCGAGACGTTGTTCAAAGAAGGATCGAGTTTTGATGTCGCCTCATATAATGAATTCATGCAGGTCTATCAATACATCAAACACTTCGATACAAAAGAAAAAAAACATTTTGTGTGGGACAAAATTATTTTTTCCAACACCATCAAAGACCGCACTACACTGCAGAAGATCAAACAGTATAAACCATTGGTGACATACGATAATGTTGCCGAATTGAAGAAACTAAAAGACTATTGCGATACTGCCGGATTAATCATACGGCTGAAGGTTCCGGATACCGGTTCGCAGGTAGAGATGAGCTCGAAATTCGGAGCCGAACTTGCAGATGCCGAGAAACTGATACAGCAGGCATTTGATATAGGATTGAAAGTTGAAGGAATCAGCTTTCATGTGGGAAGCCAGTGCACGAACTTTGATAATTATACTTCGGCACTTGCATTTACTTCTGAGATATTCCATAACGCTCGGAAAAAAGGATTCAATTTGAATCTGGTGGATATCGGCGGCGGATTTCCGGTTCCCTACGATCCTCAGGTGCCCGATTTCAAACAATTGGCAGCATTGCTAAATTCGGAATTCAAACGTCTGTTTCCTGATGACATTGAAATTCTTGCCGAACCCGGACGATTTATTGTTGCAACTGCCGCCACGCTGGTTTCAGAAATTATTGGCAAGGCACGAAGAGACGGTAAAATATTTTACCATATTAATGACGGGGTATACCATACATTTTCCGGCGTTGTCTATGATCATTGGATCCCTAACTTTACTGCATTCAAAGAAGGTGAAAAAGAAATTTGCGCAGTCGTCGGGCCCACCTGCGACAGCTTTGATAAGATTACTCTCTCGGCAGAGCTGCCAGGAAATTTGGAAGTCGGCGATTTTCTCTACACGGAAAATATAGGTGCCTACAGCACTGCATCGTCAACGAAGTTTAACGGTTTCGATGGGGCGAAAATTATACACAATAACTTACCCGTTCCAGAAGAAAAATAGTTTTGCCGTCTAAAAAACAATTCGATTGCTCGTATTTTTATTTAAAGTGATAAACGTACTCTTCAGCGCACAAGATTAATCATAGGTGACCGAAATGATTGCAGGAGTTGAAACCTATAAAAACAGACCTACTCGCGCAGAAATATTCTTAAACAACTTGCGCAATAACCTTTCTATCGTCAGGTCATTCGTTAACAATAATGTAAAAATCATGGCGATGGTCAAAGCGAATGCGTATGGACATGGCTTATATGAAATATCGAGCGAACTTTTGAAACAAGGTGTTGAGTACCTTGGTGTGGCATTTCTTGAAGAAGGAATTTATTTGAGAAAGTGCGGAATTACAGCTCCTATCGTTGTGCTCGGTGCTATTCATACCGATCAAATTGCAGAATTCATACACCATGATATCGAAATTACAAGTTCTTCCATTGATAAATCTGCTGCCATTGCAACTGTCGCAAAGGACATGGGGAAAGAGGCAAAAGTCCATTTAAAGATCGATACAGGCATGGAACGTATTGGCGTCCATTGGAATCATGCAGAGCGCTTTATCGAAACATCCTATGAATGCAAATCCATGACCATCAAAGGAGTATGCTCGCATTTTGCAAAAGCAGAAACGGATCCTGATTTTACATCCCAGCAACTGAATCGTTTTGAATCGGTATTGAATATGATGGAGAAAAAGCGTCTGCTTCCCGAACTCATTCACATTGCCAACTCGGCCGGTATCATGAATTATAAGAATTCACATTATACCATGGTGCGGCCCGGAATTATGCTCTACGGATATAATCCGAACGGATATTTGCCTGATGTTAGGTTCGGCGATAGAAAACTGAAGCCTATCATGACACTGAAGACGAAGGTTGCTTATTTTAAAGTAGTTCCTGCACAAACCGGAATAAGCTATAACCACACCTATAGAACCAGCAAACAGACGCGTATTGTTACGCTTCCCATAGGATACGGTGACGGATATTTTCGTCAGCTTTCAAATAAAGGTGAGGTTATTATTCGCGGAAAAAAATATCCGGTTGTGGGGATGATATGTATGGATCAATGTATGGTAGAGATCGGGATGGATGGGAGTGCATACAATGGAGACGATGTTCTGCTCTTTGGTGAAATGGATGGCAATACGATCCCTCTTGAATCCCTCTGCGATAAAGTCGGAACCGTTACCTATGAGTTTCTTTGCGGCATAAGTTCGCGTGTTCCGAGAATATATGTTGAGTGAGATGCTGGGTTAACAAATACTATACATGGGTTCTCTTGCCAATTGTTTGTTTGGCGGGACTTTCTCATCTCATTGCTGGGGAGAACATCTCCCATGCAAGCGAGATATTCGAGTCACAACTCCAACCCCAATCTCAAAAATTTTATCTTGTTTGCACTGCTTGCCAATTTTGGTTATCATTTAGTTAATGTATGACAATCCTTGGAATCGAAACATCGTGCGATGAAACCTCTGCGGCTGTCGTTCGGGATGGAAAGCTTCTCTCGAATGCGACGGTCGTACAATTGTTTCATTCCGAGCATGGCGGTGTAGTGCCGGAATTGGCTTCGCGTGCGCACCAGAAGCTTATTGTACCGATTGTAGATGAAGCGCTTCGGAAAGCTTCGATGGATAAAGCCGATCTCGATGCCGTTGCCGCTGTCCATGGTCCCGGACTCATTGGTTCGATTCTGGTTGGCCTCAGCTTCGGCAAGGCGATGGCGATGGGGCTTGGCATTCCATTCGTTGGCGTCAATCATATGGAAGCGCACATTTTTTCCAACATGATTGATGATCCAAAACCGTCTTTTCCATTTATCAACTTAACTGTCTCCGGCGGTCACACACAGCTTGTTTTCGTAAAGGATTATTTTCGATACGACTTATTGGGCGAAACCATGGATGATGCCGCCGGCGAAGCGTTCGATAAGGTAGCGAAGATGATGGGCATAGGTTATCCGGGTGGACCGTTAGTCGACAAGTTAGCGGCAAATGGGAATGCGAAGGCCGTCAACTTTCCCCGACCGTATCTCGAAGAAGGTTCGCAGCAATTTAGTTTCAGTGGAATAAAGACATCGGTGCTGTACTATCTTCGCAAAGTTGGATTTGATAAGACGATAAACAGAAACGAACAATTTATTGCAGATGTCTGTGCAAGTTTTCAAGCTGCGGTTGTAGACGTGTTAATTGACAAACTTCTCATGGCAGCGAAAAAGTATAACGTGAATGATATTACGGTATCGGGANNAGGGTGTCGGCAAATTCCGAACTGCGCCGCCGTTTAGAAGCTGAAGCGAAGATTCATCATTTGAGTCTCTTTATCCCCCGACTTGATTTTTGCACCGATAATGGCGCGATGGTTGCAGCCGCAGGATATGAACGATTGCGACATGGATTTGAATCATCTCTTGAACTCACAGCAGAACCGAACCTTCAATTACGATAACAATGGACAATCTGAAAAAAGAAATCTATCGCTGGCGTGAACAAATTGATAAGATTGACCTTCAATTAGTCAAATTGCTCAGCGAGCGGGCGAAGTGTGCAGATGAAATTGGCAAGCTCAAACTGCGACTTGGCATCGAAGCGTATTCGCCCGAACGAGAAAAAGAAGTGATGCACAATGTCTCTACTGCAAATCCGGGACCGCTTTCCGCGAAAGCGATTCGTCGGTTATTCGAGCGTATCATTGATGAATCGCGAAGTATTGAGCGTGTGACGATGAGCGAGAAAAAGAAAAAAACTAAGTAAGAATGGTGAACTCATTGACTGGACAAAAAAAAGGACGCCTGATCAGATTCATCGTTGTTATTGCTGTAATTGGATTTGCATATTACGTGTTCTTTCTCCCGAATTATTATAATGACCCGAAGGGAAAGCTTGTCACTATTTCACGCGGGGCATCTTTTCGGATGATAGCGGACTCGCTTGTAAGTACAGGTGCAATCCGAAACAGATGGTCATTTGAACTTGCCGGTAGAATACTTGGCTATACGAAGTCCATCAAAGTTGGAAAGTATCTTTTTGTTTCCGGTCAATCCAATTTTAACATCTTGCGGGACATCAGTTACGGAAAATCGCGGCTTATCATTCCGGTTACAATACCGGAAGGGTGGCCGCTCGATAAAATTGCACGTCGTTTTGAACACGATCTCGGAATCGATGAAAAACTATTTCTTTCGCTCTGTCAAAACGAAAAATTTATTCAGGACCAAGGAATAAACGCAAAGTCGATTGAAGGATATTTACTCCCTGATACGTACTCGTTCTACTGGCAGACAGATGAACAAGAAATCCTTACACGTATACTGAACGGATTCAAGCATTTCTACAATGATAGTCTGACGAAGAAACAGGACGAACTCGGCAAAACACAGTCGGAGATTCTCACGCTTGCATCTATTGTAGAGGCAGAATCGAATGTTGATGAAGAACGTCCGAGGGTTGCGGGTGTCTATTGGAATCGATTGAAGAAACACATGCGTTTGGAAGCTGATCCAACTGTGCAATATGCACTTGGCGAAGGAAGAAGGTTGAGATTTTTAGATTTGGATATCAATTCACCATATAATACATATCGCCGCCGCGGACTTCCTCCAGGACCAATTAATAATCCCGGAAGGCTCTCGATCCTGGCCACATTGTATCCTGAACAGCATGACTATTTATTCTTTGTTGCAACAGGCATAGGCGGACATCGGTTTGCAAAAAATTACAGCGATCATCAAAAAAATATTCGTATGTATCATCACACGAAACGAGAACTGAAACAATTATCAAGTAAGTGACTGGAAAGCCAAGGAACTGCACCATTCTATGAAACATCCCAATATTATTTTGTTTAGCATTATTTTTATTTCTGTGATCATGCTTTTAGGATGTGCAAACCAGCAACCACCAGAGGGCGGGCCGGTCGATATGACTAATCCTGTAATCATTTCGATCTATCCGGATAGCAACAAGCTGAATTTCAACGACAATAAATTAAGATTAGAATTCGACCGATATGTTGAGGAACGGACACTCGAAGAATCCATTTTTATCTCGCCGTATGTTGGGACATTGGAATTCGATTGGAGCGGTACCGAAGTTGAAATTACATTTTCAGAAAAGCTCCGTCGTAATACGACATACGTCGTAAATATCGGAACGGATGTCAGAGATCATTTTCGCGGCCAAACGCACATGGCTAAGGCGTACACACTGGCTTTTTCAACCGGACCAGATATTGACCGAGGAGGAATAGAAGGCATTGTTTTTCCGATGAAGAAAGGCGAGGCATCAGCCGGCATTATGATTTTTGCATACCAGCTGGATGGACTGAATCCCGACACGTTGAAACCCATGACAGCAAAACCGGATTTTATTACGCAGACCGGTAAAAGCGGAGACTTTTTTCTCCATCATATTCCTTTTGGGAATTACCGGATCTTTGCGATACGCGATGAGTATCGGAATTTAGTGTATGATCGAGAGGTGGATGAGTACGGAGTGCAATCGAGCATTATACGTATTTCACCGAGTGACACACTCGCAGCAGGTGTCTTGATGCAGCTTGCAAAAGAGGATACGTCGGGTCCACGGCTCGTCAAAGCATCCGCCCCGGATAGAAATCATATCATCGCAGAATTTTCTGAATCATTACATCCCTCATCAATCACTCTTGCATCGTTCATTGTTGCGGATACTGTGGATCGTAAGCCGCTTGAACTTCTAGCTGTCTATCCTGATCCTTCCACGCCCAAATCAATTATCGCAGTAACGCAGAAACAAGATTCTGCAAAGACATATTTTTTTCATGTTCAAAGTGTAACAGATTCGGTTGGCAACAAGATTAATCCGTTAGCAAATTCATTTGTATTTCAAGGTTCACCAAAAGCGGCTACTAATGGTNNTTAGTTGCGGTCTCGATCAAGGATAGTACGCAAAACATTGATTTTCGACCTGTATTGACTCTCACATTCTCCGATGCTCTTGCAAAGACAACTTCCCTTGATTTTGTAACTATTCTTGATAACAACAAACAACAGGTTGCAGTTGAGAAAAAACGGTTGAGCGATGTTTTGATTTCAATTGAACCGGAGCAGGAACTGCTCAACAAGACATGGTACACACTTCGTGCAGAACTACGAAAAGTACACGATTGGAGGGATAGCACGTGCAAAGATTCGACAAAGGTATGGCGATTTGAAACGCTCGATATCGAAGACATGAGCAGTGTTGAAGGAACAGTCGTTGATTTGAACACTACAGATACTGTAGGACGTCTGTATGTGACTGCATTTCAAATTGGGCAGAAAAATCCCAATTACTACATCGAAGCTGCTGATGCAATGGGCAAATTTGTTTTTCCCATCGTTACGGAAGGACACTATGTGTTTCAAGCATTCCGGGATCGGAACAAGAACGGTATGTACGATTCAGGAAAACCATTTCCGTTCATTTTCTCAGAACGGCTCAGTCCGCTTTCCGATACACTCAAAGTTCGTGCTCGCTGGCCGCTCGAAGGTGTGAAGATTCAGATGAAATAATTCAATACTCTCCCATCTCGCACTATCTCTCTTTGGGAATTTCTTTTATTCTTGTGGTGTTTCCAATAGAGAGACGCATTTGTTTTTCAGGCAATTTATGTATAAAATTTTTCCACACAGCTTTTGATGAGAAAAAATGATTGAAAGTTATATTCCCATATTTCTGATGATCGGCTGCGCCATTGCATTTGGCGTTTTCATGGGCAAAGCGAACGAATTATTTGGGCCGCGCCGCCCGACCGACGAAAAGACGAGTACGTACGAAAGCGGAATGGAGCCTGTACGGACAGCCCGCGAACGGTTTTCCGTGAAATACTATTTAATCGCTATGCTCTTTATCGTCTTTGATATTGAAATTGTCTTTATGTATCCGTGGGCGGTAGCGTATAAACAACTCGGAGTGCAAGGATTTGTTGTGATGTTTGTCTTTGTCTTTATCCTCCTCGTCGGTTTTTATTACATCTGGAGGAAAGGAGCGTTGGAATGGGATTAGAGAGCTGGATGGGTGACGGATATATTGCCACCAAGCTTGAAGACGTTATCAATTGGTGCCGCAAGAATTCTCTTTACCCGATGCCGATGGGAATTTCGTGCTGTGCCATCGAGATGATGGCAGCAGCGGGACCGCGGTTTGATATTGCACGGTTCGGCTCGGAAGTAATGCGTTTCACGCCGCGGCAATGCGATGTGATGATCGTTGC
>PLMS01000058.1 GCA_003142575.1 Ignavibacteriota bacterium | reverse complement strand
ATTGTGTGATAGACTGCAAGGTCCGCAGCCAAGCTTGGCAATTATTAAATCGGTTCTGGCACTATAGTTGTATAGATTTTCGAAGGCTCCCAACAATTCCCCTCTTTCTTCAGATACTTATTGTATCTTTCTTATCCACGCTGGTAATCTATCGATTGCATCATTAAAACGCAAGTGTGAAATGTCAATTAAGATTCCCGCCTTCGCGGGAATGACATTTCCTTGTTTGATCTTCTCCTCGAGCCCGCGAAATCGACAGAAATGAACTTTTTGTCTGTTTCATTGACCTCAGAAAAATATGGGAATAAAACAAGGCGAGCAAAGTGTCCGACCAGAAAATTGTCTGAGTTCACTTCGTGAACGAGTTTTTTCTGGTCAACGACGCGAGCCGCGGTTTTATCCATATTTTTCGTCAGTCTTGACTTTTTCTTTGGTTCTTTCATTTTGTGTCAAGACAAAAGAAAGAACAACATGTTTTCTCCGCTTTTCCCGCAACGCGATAGTCTCGTATTCTAGATTCCCGACAGCTGGAAGCCTGATAATGTATCACGCTTCGCGTGATTCAATTTTACGCCTCCGGCTGGGAATGACATTCCCTTGTAAAAGAACTTAACAAATTGGTAATGATTTGTTCATCGTTTGGAAAAGCGGATTTACTATTTTATGACCATCAATAATCAACAACAATTTGCAAGGAGGTTCAAATGAAACAATGGTTATCAGCACACATCCTCTCTTCCGAAGATTTCATGCCGGAAGATACTTTTCCCCCCAGCAATGAAGAGTTTTATATAACCTTCGGTATGGTGGGCATTGCTTTAGTGTTATTTGCCGTTATTGTGCATTTTCTCTGAACTTGATGTATCTCTTTCACTTGTCATTATATGTTCATAAAAAGTTCTCAGAAATAGATGCTCATACATTCTCTTCACTTTCGCGTATGAAGATGTAAAAAAAAATCAATCCATAACCATTCATAAAAAAGGAATAACGAACAATGAAGAAAACCCTACCAATCATTGCATCCCTGATAGTGCTGAGTTCAACAGCAATTTTCAGCCAGGGAAAATTCAGCGGCTATATGTTCGGGGATTACTATTATAACGTTTCGCGTGATCCAAATATCGGGAGCTCGAACATCGCCAGCCCGGCTGGAACGACTGCGTATCAAGCATTCCAATTGCGCCGTATGTATTTCACTTATGACAACGATATCTCAGAACAATTTACTACGCGATTCCGTCTTGAAGCCGATCAAGGCGCTGCAACTTCAACAGCAGCCCAAGGCGATGCATTGACCGGCGGCAAGATCGGTGTTTTTGTGAAAGATGCTTATTTGAGATGGAAAAATATATTTTCCGGAAGCGATGCGATATTCGGTGTTCAGCCGACTCCCGCATACGACGTCTCTGAAGCTGCTTGGGGATATCGTTCATTGGAAAAAACTATTATGGATTTACGCGGAACCGTCGATTCGAGAGATATGGGTTTGTCTCTCAAAGGAAAAATTACCGGCGACGGAATGCTTAATTACTGGCTGATGTTGGGCAACGGAGCAGGTACCGCCAAACCGGAGAGCGACAAATACAAACGATACTACGCACACGTCCAATTAAAGCCCACCACAAATTTACAGGCCACACTGTACGTCGACTACAAAGATGTGTCTGACATTCTCAATAGTTACACCAAGAGTACTGTCAGCAACAGCGCCGTAACAACTGCATTGTTTCTAGGCTACAGCGAACCGTTTAGTTATAATATCGGTGTCGAAGCCTTCATACAATCCACTTCCAACGCTCTCAAAGACACAGTCGCAAAATCATATTCATCAAAATCCACCTTGGGTTTCTCTGTGTTTGGTTCTTTCAACATCATACCTGAGCTTGCAGTTGTTGCTCGCTATGACAGTTTCAATCCAAGCACGGACGATAAGGGAAAAGATCCTGTTGCAGTAACTGCCGCTGTCGCAAATGGAAATTTATCCCGCAATTATATTATTGCCGGATTGTCATGGAAAGTCGACAAGAACGTTTCGATTATGCCGAACATTTTGTACGAGACATATGAAACACCGAAGGGCGGAAAAGCCATAGCTGATTCTAAGACCGCTCGTCTCACACTGTATTATGTATTTCTATAATCAATAACTGAACAGGAATCCCGAAGTCTGAAGATTTCGGGATTCTATTTTATAAATAAGGAGATGAAGATGAAATTAACGAAGATATTCCTGAGTCTACTCGTTGTAGTTTCACTGGGAAGCATCGTGCAGGCACAATTAAAGCTTAACGGCGCAGGGGCAACGTTTCCCTATGTGATTTATTCCAAATGGTTCGATGTGTACAGCAAGGAAAACGGTGTTCAATTCAATTACCAATCGATAGGAAGCGGCGGAGGAATTAAACAAACGATTGAAGGAACAGTCGATTTCGGCGCAACCGACGGTCCGATGTCGAACGATCAACTCAAGGAAGCAAAAGAAAAACAAGAAACCGATGTTTTGCACATCCCGACTGTTATGGGAGCCGTTGTCGTAACCTATAATCTTCAAGAAGCCGGAAAAGATCTGCATCTTTCACCGGATGTACTTGCGCAAATCTTCCTCGGTCAGATCACAAAGTGGAATGATGAACAAATTGCGAAAATTAATTCCGGAAAAAATCTGCCTGATAAATCGATCATTGTTGTTCATCGATCGGACGGAAGCGGTACGACAAACATCTTTACAGATTATCTGACGAAAGTCAGCAAGACATGGTCTGTGAATATCGGAAAAGGAACTTCCGTGAACTGGCCGGTCGGACTCGGCGGAAAAGGAAATGAAGGCGTTGCAGGGTTGGTGAAACAATCAGACGGCTCCATCGGATACGTCGAACTTGCCTATGCCGTGAAGAACAACCTCCCCTACGCAGTTCTCCAGAACAAAGCCGGTAAATTTGTGGATGCAAGTTTTGAATCTGTTTCCGCGGCAGCCGCAGGCGCCCTCGATAATATGCCCGAAGATTTGCGCGTTTCAATAACAAACGCCGACGGAAAAGAATCCTATCCAATCTCAGGATTCACATGGCTCCTGATTTATAAAAACATGAAAGATAAATCCAAGGCACAAGAAATCGTGAAGTTCTTGAAGTGGGCAATGAACGAAGGACAATCGTATGCAAAGGATTTGTATTACGCTCCTCTGCCCAAAGAAGTAGTGTNNGTCCCCCCTCTGCCCAAAGAAGTAGTCAAATTGTGTCAAAAAAAGATTGAAAGCATTCAAACGAAGTGATGCTAAATTATGCATGAAAATAATGAGTGGTCGGACATCTTCTTGTCCGGCCGCTCTATTTTTTACAAATCATGGAATCAATAATTACAGCACAGCACACATTCAAAGCTTCAAAAGGCAGGTTGATAAACCCGGGCGATCTTATTTTCAAAAATCTCACGCGATTTTTTGCGGCTCTCATTCTTGTACTGGTAGTTCTGATGGCGTACGAAATGATACGTACATCGGCATTATCATGGAATAAATTTGGATTTAACTTCTTTATCCGCAGTGTTTGGGATCCTGTTCAAGATGAATACGGAGCGCTTCCATTTATCTACGGCACGTTAGTGTCGTCTCTGCTTTCTATTGTTATTGCAGTTCCGCTGAGTTTAGGTATCGCTGTTTTCCTGACCGAAGTAGCTCCACGGTGGCTTGAACGCCCGGTATCGTTCTTTGTTGAAATGCTGGCGGGAATTCCCAGTATCGTGTATGGCGTATGGGGATTTTTTGTGATGGTGCCGTGGCTTCGCAGTACCGTTGAACCGTTTATCTCAAAACATTTGGGATTCATTCCACTTTTCCGCGGCGCACCGTACGGCGTCGGGATGCTTGCGGCTGGAATCATTCTTTCGATCATGATTTTACCGATTATTGCGTCCATCTCGCGAGACGTTTTGAAAGCAGTGCCTCGCTCACAAACTGAAGCAGCACTCGCGCTCGGTTCGACGCGCTGGCAGGCGACACGTATTGCATTGGCATATTCACGCTCCGGCATTTTTGGTGCCGTCATCCTCGGACTGGGCAGAGCGATCGGTGAAACCATGGCAGTAACGATGGTCATCGGAAATCGCCCGACGATTTCAGCGTCTCTCTTTGAACCGGGCTACACGATGGCAAGCGTGTTAGCGAATGAATTTACCGAAGCAACCTCGGAAATGTACATTAGTGCACTCGTTGAAATCGCATTGACATTGTTCATCATTACTATCATCATCAATTCGTTTGCGCGATTGCTTATGTGGAGTGTCACATCCAATGAAAGAGCCCAAAAGGCATAAAGTATGGACAACTACCGATTTCATTTTCGAAAATTTACCAGCCTGTTCATGTTCACGTTGTGCGGAGTGAGCGTGCTTATAGCCCTTGTTCCGCTCGTTCTCATTTTTTATCGGACTGTCGCATTTGGATTTTCTGCTATCAACTGGGATTTTTTCACGCAGATGCCTAAACCTGTCGGTGAATCCGGAGGCGGTTTGGCAAATGCAATTGTCGGTACCATGATCCTTGTTGGATTAGGATCCTGCATGAGTTTGCCGGTTGGTATCATGGCGGGAATTTATTTAGCAGAGTACGGAGATAATTGGTTCGGACAATCCGTCCGTTTTTTAACAGATGTTCTGAACGGCATTCCCTCCATTGTAACAGGCGTTGTAGCCTACACCGTAGTTGTGCTGCCTATGAAACATTTCTCGGCATATGCCGGCGGCGTAGCGTTAGGTATTCTCATGATTCCGACTATCACCCGAACGACTGAAGAAATACTGAGGACTGTTCCGCATTCATTGCGAGAAGCCGCTCTGGCTCTTGGAATACCCCGTTGGAAAACATCGCTTCAAATTGTTTTACGTACCGCGATGAGCGGTGTTGTCACGGGTATACTGTTGGCTGTCGCAAGAGCGGCAGGAGAAACTGCGCCTCTGTTATTTACAGCGCTCAACAATCGTTTTTGGAACACTTCCATGAATCAACCGATGGCTTCGCTTACTGTCTTCATCTACAATTACGCGGTATCGCCTTTTGACGATTGGATTGCACAAGCCTGGGCAGGAACTTTCGTGTTGATGACGTTAATTTTACTTCTGAGTCTGACGGTTCGCCTTGCTACACGCAATAAATTTGCCGGGAATCTATTATGAGGGATTATCCCGGAACAAGACAAACTTTAATCGACATAGACACGATACCTGAAAAGGGCAAAGGGGTTCCAGTGGACCATAATAAAATAGTTGCGGAAAATGTGTCGGCATTTTTTGGCAAGGTACAAGCTATCAGGGATATTCAAATAAGTATCCCGGAAAATTCAATTGTAGCCATCATCGGCCCTTCGGGCTGCGGCAAGTCGACTTTCCTCCGTTCGATCAACCGAATGCATGAATTAGTTCACGGAACAAGAATCACAGGAAAGATTCTTCTTGATGGAGAAGATGTGTACAGTATAGATCCGGTACTCATTCGGAAAAAGATCGGTATGGTATTCCAAAAGCCCAACCCGTTTCCAACTATGTCTATCTTCGATAATGTCGCCGCAGGCTTACGCATGGGAGGTACACATGACCGGAAGAATATCGCAGAGATTGTTGAGCGAAGTCTTCAGCAGGCAGCGTTGTGGAATGAAGTGAAAGATTCGCTTTCGAAGAGCGGGGTCGGTTTATCGGGCGGGCAGCAGCAGAGATTGTGTATCGCACGTGCTTTGGCGGTCAATCCTGAAGTAATCCTGATGGATGAGCCGGCAAGCGCTCTTGATCCGATTGCCACTGCGAAAATCGAAGAACTCCTTTTTGAATTGAAGAAACGTTATACCATTGTTATTGTAACACACAATATGCAGCAAGCAGCGCGTGTGAGCGATTATACCGCTTTCTTTTATATGGGGGAACTGATCGAATACGATGTCACAAAAAAGATATTCACAGCACCATCGATGAAACAAACAGAAGATTATGTTACAGGAAGATTCGGATAAAATCGAGGAGAGAATAAAGATGGATAGGCATTTTCAACATGAGCTCGAAAGTTTAAAAACCATACTCATCAAAATGGGAAGCATTGTCGAGGAAAACATTACCAATGCTCTCCAGGCTTTGTTGGATCGGAATGAATCCCTTGCGCAAAAAGTTTTCGAAAACGAGGTGCGTATAAACACCCTTGAATTAGAGATTGATAATGCTATCATCGACTTACTCGCACTCCAGCAGCCGGTTGCGAGCGATCTGCGGTTTATTATTGCAGCGCAAAAGATCAATAATGATCTCGAACGTATCGGCGACCATGCAGTCAATATTGCAGAATCCGATTTAAACCTTCTCAAGATGAAACCGTTGGATACTCTGTTAGAACTTCCAAAAATGGTCGTGACGACAAAAATTATGCTGCGCAGTGCACTTGACAGCTTTATCTTGCTGGACCCAAAAATGGCACAGATAGTGCTTGAAACCGACGACCAGATTGATAACCTCAACAGGTCTATGACAACGGAAGTTATTGAAATGCTCAGGGCAGATAAACGGTCAATAGAATGCGGATTGGAACTTATTCGCATCAGCCGCAATTTAGAACGCGTTGCAGACATTGCCACGAACATCGCCGAGGATGTAATATTTCACACCCAAGCACGAGTTGTGAAACATCACGCAGAGGAAGTGAAAAATCAGAATTGAAGAATAATCGTTATCCTGCAAAACAGAAGCCCGATGTGAACACTTCGGGTTTTTTTATGGACGATAGATGAACAGGCACCGGCGCGAATCGGATGAAACGAAATCAACGTTCTTCTTTCTATTTATCTCCATAATATTTATCTTTAATAGTTATGCTTAGTCAATATATAATTTCCTTGTACTGTTGTTGATACTATGGCGGTGGAAACGTCGCACAAAAACTCCCTCTGTCATTTTCCTATAAAGGGAATCTTCCAGTTGTCTAACGTGTTCTATATTTTAAATTCTTTCATCCACTCTCATCAAAGGAGGAAGCACATGAAAAGAACAATTCTTTCACTCTTGCTTACGACCGCCTTTTTGGTTGCCATCGTCGATGCACAAGTGCAGATAAGGGTACCGAGGATCAGTCAGGGAGCCAAAGTCTCTCAGGTCATCGGTCTGAGCGAGGTATCGATTTCGTATCATCGTCCGGGCGTTAAAGGCCGCGAGATTTGGGGCAGCGTCGTGAAGTACGATGAAGTCTGGCGTGCCGGCGCGAACGAGCCGACATTGTTCACCTTCAGTGATGATGCGGTCATCGAAGGAAAGAAAATTGCTGCTGGAACATACCGGTTCGTAGTCATTCCAGCTAAGTCGGGAGACTGGACGCTCATCTTCAACTCTGAAACGAGAAACTGGGGGACGATTTATGAAGCGAAGTACGACACTTTGAAACTCGCTTGCAAGCCGGAAGCCGGACCCAATGAAGAATGGATGTCATTCAGCTTCACCGATCTCACGCCTGCTTCAGCGCGTGTCGTATTGGCGTGGGAAAAGATCCGGTTGAATTTTAAAATCGAATTCAACACTGTCGACAAGGTACAGGCATCGTTAGGAACCTGGCAGCTGCTCAACAATGCCGCACGGTTTGCGATCGACAATAAAATGTATTTGGATAAGGGCCTCGATTGGGTTGAACGGTCTATCGCCTTAGACAAAAATGCAAGAAACCTTCAGACCAAAGCAGAGCTTCTCGCACAAACAGGCAAAGTGAAAGAAGCCGTCGCAATTGCTGAGGAATCCGTGAAGATTGCAAAGGAAAAAGATCCCAAAGCAAATACGAGGGCTCTCGAGAAGATGATTGCAGATTGGAAGTCTAAAATGTAGCAAGTTCCATACACACGATCACCTTCCGGAGGGGTTCACTCTTCGGAAGGTGTTTCATTTTAAGACGCGGCGATAGGTTCGAGGGGCTGTCGTTTTAAAATTCTCGAAAGTATGATTCCAACTCCCACCACAACCAGACTCCCGATCACATTATACCACAGCGATGCAATTGATGTAAACTGAAAGCAATACAGAACGACCATCTCTCCCGCAACTGTTCCGATAAACGCGGCTGTTCGTCCCTGGCAACATCATCAGAATTATTGTGTATCATCGACGGCGTTCAGCTTGTGATGAGGCACTGGCGCCGATTTTTCCGATGACTTTTGTCGACGGTTGCCCTGCAGTGAAAGAATATTAGCGAACAATCGGTACGCTCCTTCTACACCGGCAGGCAGCTGACGGAAAAATGCATAAGCACAATACATATAATAACCTTTTCCATACTTTGCCACGAGCAAGCCGCCAGCCTGGTCAGGTTCATTCTGATCGTGGCAGATGAGCACAGAGTCATATTTTGCATCCCACTTATCAGCGAAGTACAATCCTCTTTCCTGAACCCATCCCTTGAAATCATCTTCGGTGATCCAATTGGGCGTTGTCAGGAGTGGAGAATTCCGGTTGACAAAAGTCACCTTGGCGTCTTCTTCTGTCACACGTTCGTGCGATACGTTGAACGGATACGGTCCAAGATTTTCAGACTCGCCCCGCTGTATAGTTACATACTGCACAATGTATGTCCCGCCGCCTTCAACATACTTCATCAAGCGCTTTTGATTTATCCGGAGTTTGGGACGAGTGTTGTACGCCCGAACGCCAGCAACGATAACATCGTACGCATCCAGATTGCCTTCCGAAAGTTCGTCGTCGGAAAGAAGTGCGACTGAATATCCCAATTGACGCATAGCGGTAGGTATTTCATCACCTGCACCCATAATGTATCCGATAGTTTGCCCCCTCTTCTTCAGATTGATCCTCAGTAGCTTTCCTTCCGCAAGAGGAAACAGTATCTGCGGTTGAATGTGTTTGTACTGTGCCGTTTGCATTCCACGGTCAACAAGCACATTCGCAACTTCAACCTCTGTTGTAAATTTTCCGCTCTTTGCACCATTCAAAGGCTTTACGGAAAAGGAGATCGTCTGCTCCTCTCCCTTCTTGCCAAGATCGATAGACTGCCGGACGGGTGCTGCTTCCCATGCTTCCGGCAGCTTCAGCCGAACTGTTCCGTGTGCATTCAGTATTGCGGCCTTGAGGTTTAACGTAATTTTTCTTTCTGCCTGATCCGGGAAAACATGCACGGGTTCTTGAAGATTGATGGCAATGGGTGGAACAATTTCAACCGGCCGCAACGATTCTCCGTCCACCGGATCCACCATTCTTTGACGCAGCGGAACACTGACTTCGATTCTTCCTTCCGGTGAAGAAAGAGTAAACTCCACGAGCAACGGCGGTGTATTTTCTGATTGACCGATGAACCTCTGGTCAGAAACTTGATATGAACCAACATCAGGTTTTTCTAAAAGCCAATACGGCTGTGTATAATTGGCCTGTTCAGATATTCTTGATGTAAAGTTCGAGCGAACCGGTTGATTGTATTCAAGTTTTGAGTGAACGAGTGTATCTGTTCCTCCCCAAGACAATGTCATACGATCAAGAACAAAAGGATAGGATGATCGATTAATGACTGTTGTCATAAACTTCACTTCACTGCCCGGGACGAATTCGTTATCGGGAGTCGCAGCATCAATCCAAACTCCCGCACAGGCAAGAATCGCTTGCGTCAGTTCTTTTTTCTTTGCAGCGATCCATGGATCGTGTGGAAGGACAGAGAACTGGCTCAACGCTTTGAACAAGCGTGGAATTGATTTCGCAGGATTTTCATCTTCAAAAGTCTGGTACACTTCCTCAAGAATATTTCCAATAGCTGCTCCTCCATTCACTCTCGACCAGCCGGTATTAATGCCATCGAAAAGATCGTCCTTTGCCGTATCCCCATCGATGTGTTGAAAATAATTCAGAAATTCTCCACGGTTTTGTGTCGCGCCAAACCCTTGACTCTTGTGCATGCTTCTACTCTCTCCGGCTATTTCTGTAAATGACTTGCCCACGAGAGATGAATACGCGCCAAGATCGACATTGACAAGTGAGGATCGTTTCCCAATCGTATCGGTCGGCGAGAAACGGAAGACATTCCACACAATGCGCTTCGTTTGCCATGGTGTAACGTACCGAAGCTGCTCCGGGAAGCGGGTCGAATCTGAGGCAGCATGAAAAGCCTCTTCGGCAAGTAAAGCGGAAGCCGTATGATTGCCGTGCCCTCCGAGAGTCGGTGTGAAACGCGTTATGATGACATCGGGTCTGAACAACCGAATAACCCACACAATGTCTGCGAGAGTATTTTCTCTTCCCCAAAAACGCAATGTTTCTTCCGAAGTTTTTGAGTAACCAAAATCGATAGCACGTGTGAAGTACTGCTCTGCCCCATCGATGCGCCGCGCAGCGAGAAGTTCCTGTGTACGGATCAGTCCAAGCATTTCGCCTTGTTCTGGACCGATAAGATTCTGACCTCCTTCACCTCTTGTGCAAGAAAGATACGCTGTACGATAGAGCCTACCTTGAGCCATGAGAGCAAGCAAAGCCGTGTTCTCATCGTCGGGATGCGCTGCAACATAGAGAACCGATCCGAGAACAGTAAGTTTCTTCAGAGCGAGCTTGATCTCAGCCGCATCGCGAGAAGTTGAGGGTTGTGTGTGGGAATTTTGGGCAGCAAGAAAAAAAAGAAAAAGAAAAGAGATTCGACGGAACATTTTGATTGACCTCTGCAAGAATACGCTATGTGAATGAAGCAATTGACTCAATTCTCTGTCAATTTAACATTCGCTGTTGCAATCTGCAAGGATGAGGTTTCGGGGTATTTTCTATGGATGGCAAAAAAACGTAGAGAACATTCAATCATCCGAACAACAGAAACGCCAGCAGAGCCGAAGAAAATTCCGATCATTCTGCCTGACAGGGCCAGGAGCAATGATTCGAAAATAAATTGCGCTAAAATATAGTTACGCTGTGAGCCGACAGCCAACTTGATTCCGGTTCCCTTTATACGTTCGAGGTGGATACTCCAGAGACAGATGCGCCCAATACAATGCAATTCGACAGCCACCCGGCTCGTAGCGGGATGAGCTTCGACTTTGTCGAATATTCGATGCAATCTAATGATCGTAGTCTAACGACTTTTGGCACAAGAAGGTGTTCTATGAGCCTCAATCCATTCTTAACAATTTCATAACATTAAGTTCACAGATTCTTTACGTATATTTGAACTGTTTAAACAAAACATAAATTGCCCACTTCCCAAAGGAAACCGGATATGATTAAATCATCACATTTCATCATTGGCACTACACTGACGTTACTGCTTCTGAGTGGCTGTGCAAGGAAAAGCAGTGAACAATCCAACTCCCTGCAAATAAAAGGGTCCGACACTATGGTAAACCTTGGGCAGGCATGGGCGGAAGCCTACATGAAACAAAATCCGGGCACATCGATAGCAGTAACCGGCGGCGGATCAGGGACAGGAATTTCTGCGATGGTCAACAATACATGCGATATCGCAGAAGTATCGCGTGAAATGAAAGAGAGTGAAATCGCACTTGTCGAATCAAAAGGATTTACTCCAAAGAAAATTATTGTCGCCCTGGATGGCCTTGCAGTTGTCGTGAATCCGGCAAATAAAATCTCCGAACTCACTATCGACCAGCTTGCCGATGTGTTTACCGGAAAGATCAAGAACTGGAAAGAACTCGACGGACGCGATGCAAAGATCGTTTTACTCTCTCGTGAAGTCAACTCCGGCACGCATGTGTATTTTAAAGAACATGTTCTTCGCCATGGAAATGCAGAGGGAAAAGAAGAGTTTGCGCCGGAAGCGCTGCTTCTTTCAAGTTCTCAGGCAATTGCCGATGAAGTATCACAAAATCTCGATGCGATCGGGTATTATGGCATGGGGTACATTACAACAAAAGAAAAAGCGCTCAAAATTGCAAAGGAGAAAAATGCGCCTGCAATTTCACCAACGATGGACAATGTTATCAGTGGTGCATATCCCATTTCGCGTCCTCTATTGATGTATTCCAAAGGTGAGCCCAAAGGATTGGTGAAATCTTTCATTGATTATGTCCTCTCTCCTGCCGGACAAGAGATTGTGAAAAAATTAGATTTCGTTCCGGTGCAAAAGTAAGCATCATACCACTTTCACAATGCCCAAGAGAATGGACATCCGTACCAGAATTCGGAAAATAAAAGAATTTATCATTGAACGGATGATTTTCCTCAGCGGGATTATGTCCATCATCATAGTAGCATTGATCTTTGCATTTCTCTTGAAAGAAGGGCTTTCCATTTTCTGGAGAGTTCCTCTTTCCGATTTTTTATTCGCACGAAATTGGTATCCTATTTCCGAACCTCCGCAATTCGGAATTTTGCCGCTCATCCTTGGTTCAATTCTCGTCACAGCGGGCGCAGGAATCATTTCAATTCCCATTGGAATCGGCAGCGCGCTCTTCATCGCAGAAATCGCCCCGCGCCGAACGAAAGAGGTGATGAAGGCCGGCATCGAACTCCTTGCGGCTATTCCTTCTGTCGTTATTGGGTTCATCGGAATGATAACGCTTGGTCCATTGATTAAAACAATGTTCAATCTTCCTACCGGACTCACAGCGCTCTCCGGTTCTATTACACTCGCCTTCATGGCAATGCCGACGATTGTTTCCATTGCAGAGGATGCTATTACAGCCGTGCCCCGTCAGTACCGCGAAGCGGCAATTGCCATGGGAGCCACAAAGTGGCAAACAACATGGCGCATTGTTGCATACGCCGCTCGTCCGGGAATGCTTGCCGCAGTCATGCTCGGTATCGGCAGAGTGATCGGCGAAACGATGGCAGTTATGATGGTAACCGGAAACGCCGCATTGATTCCCCACAGTTTTCTTCAACCCGTGCGTACGTTGACTGCAACCGTTGCGGCTGAAATGGGTGAGACAGTTCAAGGCGGCGAACATTATGCTGCGCTTTTTGCAATCGGCATCGTCTTATTCATCATTACTTTTTTAATTAACGGCGCAGCAGATATTTATCTCAACAAAACGAAGAAGTAATCGAGATTGTAGAAATTATGCAAAATAAATTATCTTTCAATTTTGACTTTTTTAGCAAAGCACTCCTTCCCATGTCCCCTCCTCATGGAGGAGGGGATGAAGGGGCGGTGGAAATGTTTTTCATGAACTAAGATTATTCAATCGAATGAATGTCCAAGTAAAACAAAAGATTGCTTTCAGTATTCTCTTCTTCTGCACGTTGCTGGTCATCATACCGGTGCTGGTGATACTGGTGATAATTTTTGCCAAAGGAGTCAGTGCTATAGATATTTCGTTTCTTACCGAGATGCCGACGAACGGAATGACCGCCGGCGGTATTTTCCCTGCAATTCTTGGCACACTCTATCTTGTGCTGGGCGCTATTCTCTTTGCTGTGCCGTTGGGAGTTCTCTCCGCAATTTATCTTGTCGAGTATTCGCGAGAAAATATATTAAGCCGTATTGTGAAACTCGCGATTGTCAATCTTGCCGGAGTTCCTTCGGTAGTCTATGGCCTTTTCGGATTAGGCATTTTTGTTTTGTTCTTAGGGTTTGGCGCATCCATTCTCTCAGGCTCCCTGACTTTAGGAATTATGATTTTACCGGTGATCATTACTGCATCGCGTGAAGCCCTGGAGAGTGTTCCAAAATCATTTCGCATTGTCAGTTTATCACTCGGCGCAAGTAAATGGCAAACAATTCGACATTCTGTGCTGCNNAGAAACCGCCCCGATACTCTTCACGGTAGCAGCGTTCTATCTTCCAAAACTGCCGACATCGTTATTCGACCAGACAATGGCGCTGCCGTATCATCTATATGTTATTTCCACGCAAGTACCTGGTATTCCGGAAAACATTCGTTACGGAACTGCTCTCGTTCTCCTTTTGCTGGTACTGCTTTTAAATCTCGCTGCCATCATTCTGCGATACCAATTCAGGAAGCGCAAAAAATGGTAGAGACCCGGATAATAAAAATTTCTATCCGTGATTTTTCTATTCACTTTGATGATATCACAGCACTCAAAGGGTTAAATCTTGACATTTATCGAAACGAAATATTTACCATTATCGGTCCGGCAAACTCAGGAAAATCATCGTTACTGCAATCATTGAATCGTCTGAACGATCTCACTCCGTCATATAAAAAAACCGGCACGATTCTTATTGACAACCAAGACATAGACTCTGTCGACGTGGAATCGCTGCGTAAAAGAGTCAGCATCGTATTTGCATTGCCATTTCCGCTTCCGTTGTCCATCTTTGATAACATTGCCTACGGACCTCGTATGCATGGCATCAAAAACAAATCGAAGCTTACCGAGATCGTTGAAAAGGGATTGCGTGAAGCATATCTTTGGGATGAAGTAAAAGATCGGCTCGATATACCTGCGATGAATCTCTCCGGCGGTCAGCAGCAGCGGTTATGTATTGCGCGCATATTAGCAGTTGAACCGGAAATTATTATGTTCGACGAGCCAACATCTGGTCTCGATCCGATTTCTACAGCACGTGTCGAAGAAACCTTACGAATACTGAAAGAACGCTATACGATTATTCTTGTGACAAACAATGTGGCTCAAGCGGCTCGTGTAGGTGATAGAACAGCATTTCTCTTAATGGGAGAACTGATTGAATTGAATGAAACGAAGCGCCTCTTTACTATGGCGCAGGATAAACGCACCGATGATTATCTTACTGGGAAATTCGGATGAGTACGGGTAGCCCAATCATTGAAGCGCGTCATCTCAGTTTATTCTACGGAAAATTCCAGGCGCTTATCGATATTGACCTCGCGATCGAACAACAGCACATTACCGCTTTGATTGGACCTTCCGGCTGCGGCAAATCGACACTCGTGCGTGTGTTCAATCGAATGAATGATTTGATTGAAGGAGTTCGAGTCACCGGAAACGTGCTTATTCAGGGTGACAACATTTTTTCTCCGGAAACCGATCTGATTACTTTACGGAGAAAAGTCGGTATGGTGTTTCAACGTCCGAATCCATTTCCGTTATCCGTGCGAGAGAATCTTACATTCGGTCTTGAGATTCATCGAGAGTACTTAAAAAAGAACCACACTGATATCATTGAACAATCATTAAAAGATGTACTCCTTTGGGATGACTTGAAAGATCGTCTTGACCGGTCTGCGCTGCGCCTTTCTCTGGAACAACAGCAGCGGTTATGTATTGCGCGTGTCTTAGCGATGAAGCCGCAAATCATTCTTATGGATGAACCATGTTCAGCTCTCGATCCCATTGCAACATTGAGAATTGAAGAACTGATGCAGGAATTAAAAAAGAATTATACGATCGTCATTGTCACGCACAACATGCAGCAGGCCGCGCGCATGTCGGATTTCACCGCCTTCCTTTATCTGGGCGAACTGGTGGAATTCGACGCCACCACGAAAATTTTCACCAGC
>PLMS01000126.1 GCA_003142575.1 Ignavibacteriota bacterium | reverse complement strand
CTTGGTCATGGACTTGGTATTCATGTCCACGAGCCCATGCGACTTTCTGCGCTCAGCACAGCAATACTCCAAACGGGCAATGTGGTGACAATAGAACCGGGAATTTATATTCCGGGAAGCGGCGGAGTGCGGATTGAGGACGATATTATTGTTTGTGAAAATGGCTGCGATGTGCTGACAACATCTCCCAAAGAATTAATTATAGTGTGAACTATGATGAACGACGGATTTAGAAAAGTCCTGCTTATTGCTTATTATTTTCCTCCGATGGGATTAAGTGGTGTGCAGCGAACGGTGAAGTTTGCGAAGTTCCTGCCTCAATACGGTTGGAAGCCAACCGTGCTCACAGTTGAACCGACAGGATATTACGCATTTGATGATACGTTGCTGAAGGAAGCAGAAGAAGCCGGTGTGAAGATTATCCGTACACATTCATACGATGCCAATCACTTGTTCAAGAAACGAGGAATCGTTAAAATGCCATCCGAACGAACGCGGAAGATATTGCAATTCCTCGGTGATTTGTTCTTCATTCCTGATACTAAAATAGGTTGGAAAATTACTGCTGTAAAAGCAGCTTCTGGCCTGCTCGAGCAGGAGCAGTTCGATTTGATTTTTGCAACTGCACCGCCCCAAACAGATTTTTTGATAGGTGTTGCATTGAAACGGAAGTTTGAAATTCCGCTTGTTGTGGATTATCGTGATGCATGGCTGGAGTATCCGTTTAAATATTTCCCCACGCCATTACACCGTTTTTGGCACAAGCATTTGGAAAAGCGAGTGTTGAAAGCAGCCGACCGTGTGATCGTAACACATCGGCGAGTAAAGGAGAGCATTCTTCGGCGGTATCCATTTGTTAGGTACAACGAAGTGATCATCATATCGCAAGGATTTGATCCAGAAGATTTTCCATCGACGGTCAGTGAGAGGCGGATTCGACCGGTGCGAATGAAGATTGCACACGCCGGTACATTTTACGCCGAGAGGAGTCCTGAAGTTTTTTTACAGGCGCTTGCTAACGTTTTGAGGGCGAATCCAAGAATTCGGGGACGTATTGAGATAAATCTGATTGGCAATGCACGTGAAGAAGATAAACGTCTTGTGAAGCGTTTGGATTTGCAGGATGCGGTGAATTTTCTCGGCTATCTTCCACATCGCGATTGTGTTAAGTACCTTTCCGAGTCTGACCTCCTCTGGTTTGTTATCGATAATGACTATCAAACGCCTGGAAAACTGTATGAATATTTTGGTACACGTAAACCCATGATTGCGTCTTTGGTTGAGGGATACACGAAGCAGCTTATTCATGAATGCGGTGCAGCACTGTGTGTTCCACTGAAAGATGTTGCAGCGCATGAACAAGCTATTCTTGAGCAGTTCAATCGATTCGAACATAAAAAAATGGAACGAATGCCGAATGCCTTTTCTTCAAAATTCAATCGACTTGTGCTGACCGGCGAATTGGCAAAACAGTTCGAATCATTGATGGATTATGATCGTGCCGGCAGTATCACCGTGAAGGAACAATCTGCGTGAATATTCTTGTTATCGGTTCAGGAGGAAGAGAACATGCGCTCGTGTGGAAGCTTCGTCAGAGTCCTCAAGTAAAAACCATTTTTTGTGCCCCCGGAAATGCCGGCATCGAACAACTTGCCACACTTGTCCAATTACAAACGACAGATGTCAAGGGGTTGTTAAAATTTGCGAAAGAAAAAAAGATAGATCTAACGGTTGTCGGTTCTGAGCAGCCTCTTGTTGAAGGACTCGTAGATACTTTTGAAGAATACGGATTGAAAGTTTTCGGACCAAGCAAAACTGCCGCTCAATTGGAAGGAAGTAAAGTTTTCTCCAAGGATTTTATGACACGGCATCGCATTCCAACCGCCCAGTACCGTAACTTTGCAGCGACTGCATATGATGAAGCGAAAAACTATATCAATACATTTGATTCGCCGATGGTAGTGAAGGCTGATGGCCTTGCAGCTGGCAAAGGAGTCATTATCTGTAAAGATCGACAGGAAGCACTCGTTGCGCTGGATGATATCGTTTTGCACCGGGCTTTTGGTAATGCCGGTAATCGAATTGTCGTGGAGGAATTTCTCGTTGGTGAAGAAGCGTCCATTTTTATTCTCACAGATGGCGAGCGGTTTGTCACACTTCCATCTGCACAAGATCACAAACGCATTCTCGATGGTGATCTTGGAAAGAATACCGGCGGCATGGGAGCGTATGCTCCGGCACCGATCGTGACCGAAGAAATTCTCCAGCGCGTCATACGCGAAGTTGTTCGTCCAACACTTGACGGTATGAAGCATGAAGGATCTCCCTATCGCGGTTGTCTCTATATTGGATTAATGATGACAGCCGATGGACCTAAAGTGCTCGAATATAATTGCCGTTTCGGCGATCCGGAAACGCAAGTTGTTGTTCCCCTCATTGATGGAGATTTAGCGGAGATATTTCTCTCTATCGCGGAACACCGGCTCGATCCATCGAAAGTGAAAATGCATCAAGCAACCGCTGTGTGTGTCGTGATGGTTTCGCAAGGATATCCGGATGAATATCAGTCCGGCAAACAAATTTTAGGACTCGAAAACATCAAGATGGAAGATGGCGTTGTTGTATTTCACGCCGGTACTCGGAAAGACGGCGGTAAAATCGTAACTTCCGGCGGGCGCGTTCTTGGTGTGACAGCGATTGGTTTTAATGACGAACTGGACCAAACGATTCGAAACGCATATCGTGCCGTAGAAAAAATCACATTTGATGGCGCCTATTATCGCAGCGACATCGGCAAGAAAGCACTTAAATATTTACATACAACGAAACAAAGTAATAAGCAATAAGGAGTCACTTTGAATATTCTTATCACAGGTGGAGCAGGTTTTATTGGATCGCACATTGCGGATGCGTACATCGCCGAAGGACACAATGTTATTATTGTAGATAATTTGTCCGGAGGGGTTCTGGAAAATATCAATCCCAAAGCGAAGTTCTATCAACTCGATATCCGAAGCGAAAAGTTAGAAGACGTATTTCAGAAGGAAAAAATTGATATCGTGAATCATCTTGCTGCCCAAATGGATGTACGACGGTCGGTTGCTGATCCGAAGTTTGATGCTTCAGTCAACGTTCTTGGCGGGCTGAACCTTTTCGAATCTGCACGCAAGCACCGAATTAAGAAAATTATCTTTTCTTCCACCGGCGGTGCAATTTATGGTGAGCAGGATTATTTTCCGGCCGATGAAGAGCATCCCATGCGTCCACTTTCTCCGTACGGCATTACAAAGCTCTGTACAGAAAAATACTTATTTTTCTACAAAGCTGTCTACGGTATCAATCATATCATTCTTCGCTATGCCAATGTGTATGGTCCGCGCCAAAACCCTCACGGCGAAGCTGGTGTTGTTGCCATTTTTTGCAATAAGATGTTGAAGGGCGAAAAGCCCATTATCAATGGCGATGGAAAACAGACACGCGACTATACTTTCGTTGGTGATGTTGTGAAAGCTAATCTGTTAGCATTGAAGCATGACGGGTCTGCTATCTATAATGTTGGCACGAGCATAGAAAGCGATGTGAACAAACTGTTTTACGAACTGCGAAATCATCTCAATCCATCCTGCCCTGAACAACATGCTCCGGCGAAAGCTGGTGAGCAACAGCGTAGTGTCATCAGCTTTAAAAAGATTGAGCAAGAACTCGGCTGGCATCCGACTGTCCAGGTAGATGAAGGTTTGCGGCTGACGGCAGAATATTTCAAGAAGAAGATTTCCCAACCGAAGTGATTCCAACCGATAATATGGTTGATCGGATCATACACGGTGATCCACGCACCGTTGCACAAGCAATCTCGCTTATTGAGAATGATGCAAAAGAGTCTACCGATGTTCTACGCGCTCTGTTTCCCCGAACTGGCAATGCGTATCGAATAGGTATTACCGGTCCGCCTGGTGCAGGCAAAAGCACGCTGACAAACAAACTCGCGAAATACTATCGAACACAGAACTGTAAAGTAGGCATTATCGCCGTTGATCCGACAAGTCCGTTTACAGGTGGAGCACTCTTAGGTGATCGTGTGCGGATGTCTGATGTTGAATTGGATGAGGGTGTGTTCATCCGCAGTATGGCATCTCGCGGAAGCCTCGGCGGATTAAGCAAGAAAGCAAAAGAGGCAGCAGATATTCTCGATGCCGCGGGATATAATATCATCTTGATGGAAACTGTCGGTGTGGGGCAATCGGAGCTTGATATTGCGCGCGCTGTTGACACGACCGTTGTAGTTCTGGTCCCTGAATCCGGCGATGGTATTCAGGCGATGAAAGCCGGATTGATGGAGATTGCCGATCTCTTTGTGATGAACAAAGCGGATCGTCCAGGCGCTGATCAGGCTATGACTTCCATCGAGTTTATTCTTGGGCTGCGTCCGCACAGCGGACAAGATTGGCTCGTACGTATTGTAAAAACACAAGCCCATGAAGGTAAAGGTGTTGCTGAAGTTGTTACGATGATAGATCAACATCGCAGTTTTCTTCAAACTTCCAATACGTTTGTCGAACGGCGTAAGATACAATTAAAGCAGCGTATTCATGAAATTATCAATGAGCAGTGGCATTTTGATTTTTGGACTTCCGAGCGCGCTGCTTATTTAACAGAGCAAATTGAACAAGTCTTTTCCCGATCTCTTACACCGTACGATGTAGCCCAAGAACTCGTTCTTCATTTCAAATAACTATAAAATGAGTGGGCTCCCTTGAAACTTAGATCCTCTCTCAAGCCCGTATTTGTGCTTACACTTTTTTCCTTTGTACTGTTTTTTTGCGAGGCACATGCTCAATGCAATGATGAAAAAAGTCCGGATGGACTTTCGTGGAATTTCGATGAAGGGAACAGCGAAGATTTTTCCATTGGCACAGTTCTCTCAGAAATTTTCACGCCGCAGATAATGATTGACACCAAGCATATTCGGCAATATATACTCGATGAGCGGTTTCAGGTTTTGCGGAATCGATGCGGCGATATGCGTACTATCGATGCCATATATCTGAAGTCGCTGAAGATAGCAGACTACAACATTGCTCGTGCGCTTTTTCTTTCCTTTATGGCGGTACTGGAACATCGTACGGTTGATGTTAAAATGCCAATTGTCAGTCCGCTGAAAGTGCCTCTTACATTCGAAAAGGATAGCGTCTTTTTTGCTCGTATGAAGCATCTTCCAACTCATGTCTACTCAGATTCACCGACTACTCATGAAGGGGATCGAGATAAACTTCAACATTTTTTCGGATCCGCTTATCTTTCCTATGCATCCGAAGCACCAGGATTTACGCGGGCAATAGGCGACTTTATTGAATGGGGAGAACCAATATTCGTTGTTGGCGGCACCGATGATCCACGCGATAAGTATGCCAACAAACAAGGGGAAAGCTTCGGTCGAGATCTGTTGGTCGTGACAACCCTGCTGCCTTCCGACTACTTGACTTTTCAACATGAAGACCGTAAATAGATACGACTCATAGTATTGAACGCTGATACCTGACAGCAGAAAGCTCCTATGAAAACTATTCTTATTATTGATGACGACAAATCTGTGCGCGATTCGCTCACAATGATTCTCGAGTACGAACATTATGAAGTTGAATTTGCCGAGAATGGTGAACAAGGAATACAAAAACTTGACCGCTTCCCTGTAGATGTCGTTTTGTTGGATGTGAAAATGTCCGGCATGGATGGCATCGAAGTACTGACAAAGATTCGACAGAAGAATGAAAAGTTGCCGGTTGTGATGATCTCCGGTCACGGCACCATTGAGACAGCAGTGGAGGCAACCAAACTTGGTGCGTTTGACTTTCTCTCCAAGCCACTTGACCGAGACAAACTTCTTGTGACCATCCGCAATGCATTGCAGCATGCAAAACTTGCTGAAGAGTACGAAAAACTGCAGGAGCATGTGGAAGGAAAACGGTGCATCCTTGGTGGAAGCGAGAAGATCAAAGAAATCCTTGCAGTCATTCATCGGGTGGCACCTACCGATGCGCGTGTGCTCATAACAGGCGAGAATGGAACAGGAAAGGAACTGATTGCCCGTGCCATTCACCGCGGAA
>PLMS01000061.1 GCA_003142575.1 Ignavibacteriota bacterium | reverse complement strand
GAACAGCCGGACTCGCGCCACTCTGCACCGGCATCTGTAAATATTTTGTGCAATCCTTCTGCTTCTGCCTGACGTTTGATCTCCTGTGAACCTGGAACAACCATGACACGCACATTTGGAGCAACTTTGCGTCCTCGGAATACACGTGCAGCATCGCGCAGATCTGACATGCGGCCATTCGTACAGCTGCCGATGAAAACGACATCGATTTTTTTCCCTACAAGAATTTCATCCGGTTGAAGTCCCATATAGTGAATCGCTTTTTCCAATGTTTGCTTATCTGCCGCATTACTCACTCTGGATGGATTGGGAACGCGTCCTGTGACCGGCAATCCCATTCCCGGATTAGTGCCGAATGTCAGCATTGGTTCAAGTTTTGAAATATCCAGCATGACCGTTGTATTATACGTTGCACCAGCATCCGTCGGCAACAAGCGCCAGCGCTTCAGCGTCTTTTCCCATGCTTCGCCCTTGGGAGCAAATTCGCGATTTGCGAGAAATTCAAATGTCTTATCGTCCGGTGCCATCATACCGGCACGCGCACCGCCTTCGATGGACATATTGCATACTGTCATGCGTTCTTCCATCGAAAGCGATTTCACAGTTGATCCGGTGTATTCAATGACATGTCCTGTTCCGCCGCCGACACCGATCTTTGCTAAAAGTGCAAGGATAATATCCTTCGCTGTCACACCGACACTGAGCTTCCCTTCAATGCGAACTTCCATTGTTTTCGGCAGACGTTGCAACAAACATTGAGTTGCAAGCACATGTTCGGCTTCGCTTGTGCCGATACCAAACGCGAGAGCGCCAAAGGCTCCGTGTGTCGCAGTGTGGCTGTCACCGCAGACGATCGTCATTCCCGGCTGGGTAAAACCAAGTTCCGGTCCGATGATGTGTACAATCCCGCGCTGCGGATGATTTTTTCCGTAGAGACGAAAACCAAATTCCTGCGCATTAATTTCCATCTGACGCATTTGCTTTGCCGCAAGTTCATCTGAAATCGGAACTGATGGAGGAAGCGTCGGAATACTGTGATCCATTGTTCCTACCGTACGATCCGGACGGCGAACCTTGAGTCCACGTCTACGTAATCCATCGAATGCTTGCGGCGATGTTACTTCGTGGACGAGTTGTAAATCGATGTACAAGACAGCCGGCGAGTCCGGTTCCTGCACAACTACATGATTATCCCATACTTTTTGAAAAAGCGTACGTAATTGAGCCATAGTATAATCCATTTAAATTGTTCGATTCGTTTTCTTTCATTATAATTCAAAAACCATAATATCGGTTATCCGATATTTTTAAATTCTATTCTCTTTGATAACGTTTTCTTTACTGGACAGCTCTGCACAATCTGCATAAGCTTCTCTTTCTCCAATCCGGTTAACTTTCCATCAACTTCTATCTTGTATTCGAATACTGCAGATTCAGGCTCGTTTCTATTAAGCGATACTTCTGTTTTTATCCTAGAAACATTCATGTTATGGTTTTCAGCAAACATTCTTATGTGTATATTCATGCAACTTGCTACTGCTGCCTCGAGAAGTTCATGCGGTCTAAAACCAGAATTCCTTCCCCCTTTGTCAATCGTCGTATCTGAAAAGGCTGAATGTTCGCCATTAGAAAACTTCGTCTTATAATTTATTTCTTCATTTTCTGTTCGTATCATTTTATGATCCCCAACATTCTCGTTGAAGTGTGGATGGCTGAGATATAGGATTATCCGTTTCAATGATTCTATTCGTTTTCTTTTAGCAACCTTTCAAATATCAAATTGCCATCGCGTATTTAAGAATGCTTTCCACGTGTATTTCAGTGGTGTTGAGCAGCGAAAATTTCTTAAAATCTTTTTCTTCCAAGATGAAAGGAAGTTCTGTTCCGCCTAAGATCAAACCCTCAATATTGCTTTGCTGTATCATCTGATGAACGATGTCAATAAATGCTTTCTTTGTCTCTTCAAGAAATATTCCCTTCACAAATTCATTCATGTATTTATCATGAATATAATTTTGTGATTCGAAAGGCGGCGTTACTATCTCAATACTTTCTTTGGAAAATCCAGCTTGATAAAATCCACCCTGCATCGTTGATTTGGTACCAAACAAACCAAGCTTTTTACAACCAAGTGTTTTTGCATATTTCACAGTCATTTCTACAATACTAATCAATGGAATACTTGACTTTTTCTTGAGCTGTTCAAAAACAATATGCGGTGTATTGGATGCTAACACGGCAAAATCTGCGCCACCATTTTTTAGCTTCTGTATCTCACCGCTCAAATAATCAACTAATGTGTCATACTCTTTTTTCGTGACCAGATCTAACATTCTTGTCATATCAATACTGTTAATCAATATTGACGGATAGTGACGAGTACTGTCTTTCTCTTGAAATCCCGTAATTATTCTTTGATAATAATCTATAGTCGATGGAGGTGCTATACCTCCGATAATTCCAATGACTTTTCTTTGCATCTCTCTTTTCAGACTGTAACACTGTCCTGTGGAAATGTTTTCTTCTGTTGTTCTTCTTTTCGTTTCTTTGAAGCCAGAGCGCGATTCAATGCTTCAATGTATGCACTCACACTTCCGGTGATGATATCCGTGCTTGCTGCGCGTCCGTTAAACAATAAACCATTGAAATCGATTCGAACAAAGACTTCACCAAGTGCATCATGGCCAGAATGCACAGATTTAATGGAATACTCTGTCAGTTTACCTTCAACACCTGTAATCCTCTCAACAGCTTTATAGGCAGCATCGACCGGGCCGTCGCCCGTTGCGGAATCTACTATCAACTGATCACCTTGTTTCAATTCAATCGTTGCCGTCGGGCGCAAATTGGTGCCGCTGGTGATTTGGAGATTGACCAGATGATACACTTCTTCTGTCGAACTGACGCCTGACTCCAAAATGGTTTCAAGGTCTTCATCAAATATTTCCTTCTTCTGATCGGCGATCGAGCAAAAGAGTTGATATGCACGCTGAAGTTCTTCGTCTGTCAATTGATACCCGAGTTCAGCATACCGCTGTTTCAACGCATGGCGGCCTGAATGTTTTCCAAGTACCAGCATGCTATGCTTGATCCCAACCGACTGCGGCGTCATAATCTCGTACGTCAGAGGACTTTTCAACATTCCATCCTGATGAATACCTGCTTCATGCGCAAATGCATTCGCGCCGACGATTGCTTTATTTCGCTGAACCATCATGCCGGTGAGACTGCTTAATAATTTACTTGATTTGTAGATTTCTTCAGT